>NZ_CAWMEB010000067.1:209-5199 GCF_963866145.1 Xenorhabdus sp. NBAII XenSa04 | reverse complement strand
ACGTTTAGTTATGAACAACTGCTTCCCTTCCCAGCTGTACTGTATTATGTGGTTCCTAAGCCCGAAAATGAAACAGATAAGCCTAAACTTCCTATAAAGTTAAGTGCCTTTAGTAAGGGGTGTATTTCTCACAATCCAAACTGCCCAATTGGAAATTTATCTGGTGAGGATGGGATGCCTATAGCGCAATTTTCGCCTAACAAACCGTATACTGGGGAGTTAGTCTATTCAAAGAAAATTGATGATTTTTCCCTCAAGGAAAACAGTCCGCTCAGTTGTTCATAACTAAACGTTTTATCCCCCAATGTAACATTAATTTTGTGGGTGCAATCATCCGGGTTGTCACAATCACATATTGCAGAGCCGGCCTTTATTGACGTCATTTTACCTCCTCTCCTTAACCAATATTCACACTGCCACTGCCAATTACGATACCGCCACAATCAACAGCATCGCCCGTTCTGGCAGCAGGTTTTCCTTCAATAAATACAGAGCCGGAACCGCCGGCGATCTTCCGTGAGTGTGACGAATGAGAAGCCAGTGCGTCACCTTGTCGTGCGAGATAGACTCCGTCAACTTTCACGGTACTGGCGCCTGCAATAACGGGGGTTGCAGGACAATTACCGTGCTTTGTACCAATATCACCCACTTTAACTGCATTACCCATCTTGTTGTTCCCTGTTTTGGTTAAAGAGGCACCTGACCCATTTCTTGAATTAATACACTTTCCGCCCGCATATGCCCTGGCCGGCTGTATTCGGTTAATTGGGCATATAACGCTGCTGGCAGGTCATCGATGGTGAGATAATGCCGGATGATAAAAAGTTGGAGCAGCCCACGAACATTACGGTCATCCGTAATGCCATTTTCGCTAAACCAGTCAAAAAATTGCCGAGCGCACTCCACCGTGTCGATATGAGGGATAAAATCAAAATCAGCCTTTTCCAGCCAGTCAGGAATGAATCCGGCTAATTTTTCAATATACCGTCCTGTAAACATGGCCTGTATTTTCTCTAGCTGAATTTCTGTGATAGCGAGCATTTTTCGTTTGCTGGTTGCACCAACGGGAAAAGGTTCTCTCACCTTAACAAAGTTATCCGTGCGTTCTTCTTCAAGATAAAGTGTTGTAACACGAGTAATTGGCCCCAAAAAGCAATGCAACTCCCAGTCACTTAATACGCCGAGAAAATCCCAGATATTACGCGGATCGTAAAAACGAAAAAAAACGGGTTTTTCCTGTTTAGGTAGCAATACTTGCAGGTATTTGCGTAAATGTTGCCGCACGGTTTTCATATCGGCTTCGCTGTGGACGAAAATGCCCCACGGCGTTCTGCGGCATTCCAGCCAGATTTTAACTTCTTCAGTAACCTGTACCAGATAGGGCGCGATTTTAACCAGTTCCGGCTGGAGCGGTTCACCATAAAGGCAGGCAGAAGGCGGATCGTAACGCTCTAAGGCTAAAAACAAATCCGGTTCTGCTGCCCCATCAATAATGGCGTAGAGTTTTTCCTGACTCATTGCTGATTCTCCTTATCTTTCAGAGGACAGTGCGCGACGAACATTGAACCTTCACTGGCTGCCGCGAGCAAAATAGCAGGGTTGGCAGGCGCCAATAAATCACCGGGGCTACCGCCGGAGTTCAGATTAATGGCAGCACCCTTAATATCGATGCCGCCAGCATGAAGCACCACAAAACTCCCACCGACACGCAAAGTCAGCTTACTGCCACTTTGTAATGTCAAATCTCCCTGCGCATCCACACTGACGACCCCCTGAATTTTTTCAGCCAAATCGCCTTTGAGCTGTAATGAGCGGTCACCGTCAATCTGCTCAATATAATTGCCCGTGGTTTTATGCTCCTGTTGACCTTCTACGGTCACCTTGCGGTTATTGGCGATAACCAATTCATCGTCATGCCCGATGCTGGTTATGCGGTTATAGTTAATGCGTTCCCCGCGTGAATTGCGCACCTGAATGGCGAGGTTTTTCTGAGCATGAATAAAGACTTCTTCGCGATCTTTCTCATCTTCAAAACGTAATTCGTTAAACCCTTCTCCTTTGTGGGTTTTAGAACGGATCGACATCTGGGTTTTCGCCATCGGCAGACGGTTTGGGGGAATATTGTTGGCATGATAAGCCCGCCCGACAATAATCGGCTGGTCGGGATCGCCGTGGACAAAATCGACTAATACTTCATGACCAATACGGGGAATGGCAATCATGCCCATTAATTGCCCTGCCCACGCCTGACTGACCCGTACCCAGCAAGAACTGCGGTCATTAAATTCACCGTACCGGTCCCAGTCAAACTGGATACGGACGCGCCCGTGTTCATCGCAGAAAATTTCTTCGCCCTCTGGCCCCACAACCGTGGCAATATGCGGGCCTTCCATTTGGGGTTTCGGGTAAGGGGAAGGTCGGTAAGAGTTTTTTCGGGTGGTGAAAGTAAATTGATTAGACAGCCACGTACCGCTATCGCCTGACTGGCTTTCATCTGCCTGTGGCTGACGGCCAGAATGGGTTATCTGAATTAACTGCCACTGGTCGTTAAAAACCGCTCTGGGGTGATCCATCAGGTTAAATAACTGCCCCGGCCACATGGCGAAACAGTCACCCTGACCGTTACCCAGCTGAGTGTCCCGGCGCAGGTATTCCAGACGATACTGGCTTGCCCGTTGTCCTAACTCATCATCTTTATAGCGGCTGGGAAAATCGTAATAATGGTAGCTGTTCAGTCTTCGCTGATTGTCAAGATTGCGCCCTTCATACCAGAATTCCCGGTTCCAGCGTGGGTTTTTAAACGTTCTGTCTTTGGTCGTGATATTGGTCACACCCACGCGCTCTGACCAGCTAAACTGGCGGATACAGGTTGTTTCTCCCGTCACATCGGGTTCTGGGCGATAGGGAACAGTAATCACCTGATTAAGAGACAGGCAGGAGTCGTGAAACACAATGCGTTGCTCGTGCTGTTCCTGATCGAAAGTGAAATAATAAAAAATACCCTCATCAGCCAGTAAGCGCTGGATAAAGGCCAGATCGCTTTCATCGTACTGAACACAAAATTCTCGTGGTGGGTGCTTGTAACCGAGCGCAAAGAAAAAATTACGCACCCCATTTTCTCTGAGCAGGCTTTCTACAATATCCATCACGGACTGATTTTGGAAAATCCGGCTATTGACCCGTAAAGATGCGCGCCATAAAGAAGGTTGAATGGTGATATGGTAGTGGCTGAGATGGCGTCCGGTTGATTGCAGTGAAAAATGTGTCACCATGCCGGTGATTTGCCGTTCAACTCGCCCATTGCGATGCACGGCAAAAGCGGCATTTCTGTCCAAAACATCGGCAAAATTAATGTCAGCAATATGGCAAGTCAGTGTGGCTTCCAGCCGAAAAGGGGTTGATAACGCTTCATTCAGAGAAAAATCGACAACTGCGAAAGTTTGTTCAGGTAAATTTTCCGTAATCAGTGTAAATATTAAACCTGAGCGATCAAGTAGTTGGTTTATTTTATCCATTACCCTGCTCATTTGTACTCTCCATAATTTTGGGGTGTATCAATCCTTAGTTACGACCTGAATAGTAAAAATAATTTAGTAATAGAATGACCATTATGTATTTTAGGTTTATTGAGAAGGGTGCAGGATATAATAAAATTATTTATATGTTCCAGTAAGAATAAAAGTACATCAGGAAAATTGTGATTAACTTCTCTGACTAAACAAAATCAGATAATTACCTCTTTTAAATTTCACCTAGTACGACAGATTCAAATCACACTGACGCGCTACGCTTGTCTTCTCTGTTTTGTCCGGCTAATACATTAACCAGACAAACCAGAGATTTTGAAAAACACTATGCCAGCCAGAAAAGCCTTTTTATCTAAGCCACCCTATTAAAGAATTAGGGATAAAACTGTTCACCCTATTCACCTATTAATATTTTCATTTAAATTCATGTTGTTAAATGGTGATAACTTGAAATCAAACTCATCACTACTCTTCATCCAACCGTTCACCTTCAATCTGAAAAAGGTGAACAGGGTTGAAGAGTTATGAACAGTTTAAAAATAACTATTCACCCTATAATGTGTTGATATATCTGGTTTAAATTATAAAGTGAACAGTAGTGAACACTTTTTTATATTTCTTTGAAAATTATCATCAATAAAGAAAAAATTATTCTTCTGCCAAGTTATGACTTGTCAGTTTTGGCAGCCACTCAATGGCGGTATCAATATTCAGGCTCAGATTACTACGAATGCCGCATTTGCTTTTCTTGCGCAGGTAATGCTCCCTGTACTCCGCCAGTGCGCCCGGCATATCCATGCCAAAACGGGTTACAGAAATGGGTTTATTCAGGTTGTTGCCTTTCATATAAGCAAGGTAGGCGTGATAAAGGTACTTACGAGGATTAAATGGCACAATCTCCGCATTCCCGATTAACAGGCCGTCAGCTTCATCAGATGCAATCAAGTGGCCGCAGAAATCAACCAGCGGATCAGTGCCACGTTTGATATCCAGCGCTTCTTCTGATCTCTGTTGCGCTGCCAATAAACGCCTTGCGGCTTGTGGGTCAGCGAACCGATGCAGCAGATGCCGGATAATCACAGGCAATTCTGTTGCAATCTTCTCCCGTAGAAGTGGATCACGTTCGTTTTCTGGCACGACTTCGGAAAAGTTGAAAATCACCCGACGCCGTGACACACCCCCACTGCGATCACTGAAACTCATGGCATTATTATTTACCGCCAAGACCACCGCAGGAATGCGGGTTGAATAAGGTTGTTTATGCTTCGGATCAATAGCAACTTCATCCCCGCCTGTAATGGCCTTGATACCAGAGCCATCGCCCACATAGCGGGTCTGGTCTGGCAGGATAATCAACGAATACCCCACAATCAGCGCCCGTTCCCGTGGGTTTTCCAGTGCGGCCATACTGGCAGAAACAGTGTTGCCTTTGCCTGCCAGCATTGAACAGATTTCAGCAAAAA
>NZ_CAWMEB010000067.1:0-190 GCF_963866145.1 Xenorhabdus sp. NBAII XenSa04 | reverse complement strand
ATGCCCCGCAGTTCTGGCACTGGCTCAATCGAGTAACAGCCAATTGTGAAAACAAATTTGATCGGGTACTGGCGGCGCTGTTTATGGTTCTGGCGAACCGTTACGACTGGCAGCTTTTTCTGGAAATCACCGGTGCCGGAGGCAGTGGCAAAAGCATCTTTGCTGAAATTTGTTCAATGCTGGCAGGCAA
>NZ_CAWMEB010000066.1:0-14138 GCF_963866145.1 Xenorhabdus sp. NBAII XenSa04 | reverse complement strand
AACTATTGGAAGCATGACCGTATTTAGATATCTCCAAAGACAACAAATAAAGAAATTTAATCAACCAACACATCAAAACACACAAATAAGAAAAGTATCAAAAAAATATACTACGAATTGTTATTCAACCTAATTTATTAAAAATAATAATCAATATTTAAAAAATAACAAAAAATATAAATAAATTAATATTAGTAACTTAATTGGCAATTTTCACTTGCATATTCTATAAATTATCTATACTTAGTTCAGCTAATAAACATTAAAGGTATAAATCATGGTAACAAAAAAAGCGCTTCTAATAACGTTGGCTACGTCCTGCCTTATATATGGTTCATTAGCCAATGCAAATTCACATACTATAGGAATAGGATATGCGAAAAGTAAGATAGCCAAAGTAACAAAACTTCAGGGCGCTAATGTTTACTATCGCTATGAGTGGGATTCTCCAATCAGTATTGTTGGAACGTTCACTTATATGAGAGGAGATGATTCATTACCAAGTTTCCTGGATTATTACAGCTCACGAGCCGTGCTGGCGACTAAGTATGGAGGAATCCCTCAAGGAAAATTATTCGCGAAATACTCTGGGCCAGTAACGGAAAAACCTGATGCAAAATATTTTTCTCTGATGCTGGGACCGGCCTATCGTATAAACGATTATGTGAGCATATACGGTTTACTGGGGATTTCACATACCTCATTCAATGCAAAGCGATGGACAGATAGTTATCTTCAAAATCGCCCTTATCTAGCCAGCGTTAGAGATACCGACGGCTATCCGGGAATATCTGTCGGGGCTGGTGCTCAGGTGGGGAAACATGTGTCTATTCGGGTTCCTCAAAAGACAAATAATATTGCCTATGGTGCCGGTATTGAAGTTAATCCCGTTAAAAACATCAGCCTTTATTTCAATTATGAAGGCTCCATAACAAAATACCAAAAAATGACAACTGACCCCTTTGCATATGAGGCCTTTGCTAACGGCAGAAATGGACCATATGATACAAACTCAGCCAAAACTAAGTTAATACACGGATTTAATATTGGTATAGGATATAAGTTCTAATTAGAAAAACATGAATCTCTGTGTGAATAAAATAAACAACAGTTTTTTCATATTTTATAAATCACCTATAATTAGATCAGTTAACAATATGAAAGGTCTCTCATCATGGTAACGAAAAAAGCGCTTCTGACAATTTTAGCTTTATTCAGCTTTATGTATGGTTCATTAGCTAATGCTGATACACATACCATAGCTGCTGGGTATGCAAGAGGCAAGATAACCAAACCTGCTGATAAGATTAATCTCAATGGATTTAACATTCATTATCGTTATGAATGGGACTCCCCAGTCAGCATAATTGGTCAGTTCACTTATATGCAGGGTCGTGGTGGCAGGAGTTTTTCGTTTTATAATACGGTTGGGACTTTTATGTCTTATAGTGCGCCTAAATATTTTGAGGCAAAAAATTCATATAGAGCAAAATATTTTTCCCTAATGGCAGGCCCAGCTTACCGCATAAATGATTATCTGAGCATTTATGGTCTGCTTGGTATTTCTCATGTAACATATCATATAAATGCTCCCTTCGGAGTGAGTGATAATATTAATAATATAAATCCTAGTACTGGATTCGAGGGGACGTGGAGAGGTCTTACTCCGGTAGGTGTGGTGGAATATATTGATAACAGGCATAATAATACTAAATCTTCTCTGCGCACTAATAACATTGCCTATGGTGCTGGCATTGAAATTAACCCCGTTAAAAATATCACTCTTTACCTCGCTTATGAAGGTACATTGTCAAAATTTACTGACACAATTCCATATAGTGAGGGCACAAACAATTATATTAATGGATTTAATGTCGGTATAGGATATAGATTTTAAATAACAAATAGCAATATTTTAAATTTATTAATTTGAACAGAAGGAAGATATTACTCAAATATTACATGTCATTGAATATTGACTAGTACCTTCCTTCTTTCATTCGATGAACACTCTGCTTTACTTTTTCATGTAAATTACTTTTACAACGGAGGAAGCTCAGACAATGGCCAGCGAGCTTTAACAGTCACACCTAAAGCGTCTTTGGTAACGCTTTTCAAGCGGATCATCCCTGTTAATGCAATCATTGCTCCATTATCAGTACAGAATTCAGGGCGGGCATAAAACACTTCACCACACAATTTTTCCATCATATTTTGCATACTAATACGTAATGCCTGGTTTGCACTAACCCCTCCCGCCATAACTAATCGTTTAAAACCAGTCTGCTCTAGTGCCCGTTTGCATTTTATTGTCAGCGTATCAACAACAGCATTTTCAAATGCATGAGCAATGTCTGCTTTAGTCTGTTCATCTTGTTTAGCATCACCACCACGAATGTGCTTATGAATCGTATTGGCTGCGAAAGTTTTCAAACCGGAGAAACTAAAATCCAGTCCCGGACGATCCGTCATTGGACGGGGGAAAACAAAACGACCTGCCTTACCTTTCTGTGCCATGCGGGAAAGAGCCGGGCCTCCAGGATAATCCAGTCCCAATAATTTTGCCGTCTTATCGAAAGCTTCACCTGCGGCATCATCAATGGATTCACCCAATAATTTATATTCACCAATACCCGTCACACTGATGAGCTGAGTATGCCCACCAGAAACCAGTAATGCGACAAAAGGAAATTCAGGCCTGTTTTCTTCTAACATAGGTGCCAATAAATGGCCTTCCATATGATGAACAGGAATGGCGGGAACATCCCACGCGAAAGCCAATGAACGGCCAATAGTTGCTCCAACCATCAATGCCCCTACTAAGCCCGGACCTGCGGTATAAGCAACAGCATCAATATCTTTACTCGTTAAGCCCGCCTCCTTCAAGGCCGCCTGAATCAGCGGAACCGTTTTACGGATGTGATCACGGGATGCAAGCTCAGGCACAACTCCTCCATAATCAGCATGTAGTTTTACCTGACTGTACAATTGATTGGCTAGCAGACCGGATTTGTCATCATAAATTGCGATTCCGGTTTCATCGCAGGACGTTTCTATACCTAAGACTCGCATTGTACTTGCACTCACCACTATAATTAAAGCAAGCGCCAGTGTATCACTATCTACTTACAACCACTATTCACATCAACTCAGTTACAATCGTCTCCATTTACATGCTGACTCTTTATTCTGTTTAGTCTATAATCAGACTCCTACTTGAATATCCTGTGTGGTTAATGTTAATAACGCCAGCATTAGATTGTTCGTTTTACGTCCCAAAAAACAAACTATAATCTGTGGCGTTGTATGTTTCAATTTTCCTCGGCACTTTACAAAGCCGTGTTCATTGAAGTAAAATTCCGCACCATTTTTAAAGACGGCTGGCACTATCACGCCAGCGACAAACCCGATTTCTATTGAGGTGAGAGGCACATGCCAGTAATTAAAGTACGTGAAAACGAGCCATTTGACGTAGCTCTGCGTCGCTTCAAGCGTTCTTGCGAAAAAGCAGGCGTATTAGCAGAAGTTCGTCGTCGTGAATTCTATGAAAAACCAACGACTGAACGTAAACGTGCTAAAGCATCTGCAGTTAAGCGCCATGCTAAAAAGCTGGCTCGTGAAAACGCACGCCGCACTCGTTTGTACTAATCTTTGCGGTCTATCCGCATAGTGGTTATATTGACAAACTACTGCAGTTAAAGGCCGTGCTTTCCCAGAGAAAGCGCGGCTTATTCTCGTTCATCAACAGGCGTAAAAGGGCTTATGGCTGGACGAATTCCACGCGCATTTATCAATGACTTATTAGCCAGAACCGATATCATTGATCTTATCGATGTCAGAGTGCCTCTTAAAAAGAAAGGTAAAAACCATCAGGCGTGTTGTCCTTTTCATAATGAAAAAACCCCTTCATTTACTGTTAATGGCGATAAACAGTTCTATCATTGCTTCGGTTGTGGGGCGCATGGTAATGCCATTGATTTTTTAATGAATTATGACAGGTTAGACTTTGTCGAATCCATTGAAGAGCTAGCTGCTATGCACGGGCTGGAAGTCCCTTATGAAGCAAGTTCTGGCGGCAGCCATATTGAGCGCCACCAACGACAAAATCTTTACCAGTTGATGGATAAACTAAACAGTTTCTATCAACATTCACTGACAATACTAAACGGACAGACAGCCCGGCAATATCTGGCCAGGCGCGGACTCAGTGAAGAAATCATTCAGCGTTTTGCAATCGGCTTCGCTCCCGCGGGGTGGGATAATGCCCTGAAACGGTTTGCCCATAACGCCGAAGACCGCAAGCAATTAAACGATGCCGGAATGCTGGTCACGAATGACAACGGTCGTACTTATGACCGTTTTCGTGAACGTATTATGTTCCCTATCCGTGATCGCCGGGGCCGTGTTATTGCATTCGGTGGCAGAGTGCTGGGAGATGCACTTCCCAAATACCTCAATTCACCGGAAACAGAGATTTTCCATAAAGGCCGTCAATTATATGGCCTTTATGAAGCACAGCAAAACCACAATTCCCTTTCAAGGTTATTGGTGGTTGAAGGCTATATGGATGTTGTCGCGCTAGCTCAGTTTGGCATTGATTATGCCGTGGCTTCGCTAGGAACATCCACAACTGCCGAGCACGTTCAGTTACTTTTCCGGACAACCGATAACGTCGTCTGTTGTTACGATGGAGACCGCGCAGGTCGTGATGCTGCATGGAGAACACTGGAAACAGCACTACCCTATCTGAATGATGGCCGGCAATTACGTTTTATGTTCTTGCCTGATGGTGAAGATCCGGATTCACTGATCCGTAAAGAAGAGCGTGAATCTTTCGAACAGAGAATGGAAAAGGCACAAACTTTATCTGAATTTCTGTTCGATTCACTGCTACCACAGGTTGATTTGAGTACCCCGGAAGGCGCAACTAAGCTTAGCTCACTTGCTATGCCATTGATTAGTCAGGTTCCGGGAGAAGCGTTGCGGCTCTATCTGCTTAAAGAACTTGGGAGACTACTGGGCATACCTGATACGACACAATTGGAACGATCTCTGGCAAAACTTGTCAAAAAAGATACCAATACATATCAGGCGCTAAAACTGAAACCAACAACAATGCGTATACTTATCGCATTGCTGGTGCAAAATCCGCATTTAGCGACATTAGTTCCTTCATTACAGGGAATGTTTTCTGCTCAGATAGCGGGATTACCGTTATTTATAGAGCTCGTCGACACATGCCTTGCCCAACCAGGCTTAACAACCGGGCAGCTTTTGGAGCAATACCGCGATAATAAGTACGCAAAACAGCTTGAAAAACTCGCCGCATGGAACGATATACAAATAGAAGAAATTGCTGAAAAAACGTTTAGTGATGCGTTGAATCATCTTTTTGCATCAGCTCTGGATGAGCGTTTCAATTTTTTGATTGCTAAAGAGAGAACAGAAGGACTGACCCCGGAAGAACGTGAAGAAGTCCGGTTAATCACAGAATCTGGAGCCAAAAGATAAATGTTATTTCAATTAAAGCTGAGTTACCTGACAGATCTGATCCAACTCTATATGTGTAACATGGTTTGATAAAATTAATTTTCTGAAACTGGGTGGCTGAAAACAGCCAGATAAAACAGACTCTGAATTAAAATTTCGGATCATAGATACAGAATTTACGGCTTAAATGCCGAATGAGGTAGGGAGATAACCCTACGATTGCCGCTATTGAGGGCAGTGGCAATATAACGAAAATGCCCCTAAATGTTATTGTTGGCATAATTTGTTTCGCCGACCGACACCAACCAATACTCTGAAGTGTGGATACCGTCTTATGGAGCAAAACCCGCAGTCACAGCTAAAGCTACTTGTCACACGAGGTAAGGAGCAAGGCTATTTGACCTATGCTGAGGTCAATGACCATCTGCCGGAAGATATCGTCGATTCTGATCAGATAGAAGATATCATCCAAATGATCAATGACATGGGCATCCAGGTAATGGAAGAGGCACCTGATGCCGATGATCTCATGTTGGCAGAAAACACAAACGACACCGATGAAGATGCTGTAGAAGCAGCAGCGCAAGTGTTATCCAGTGTCGAGTCAGAAATCGGTCGTACTACCGATCCGGTTCGCATGTACATGCGTGAAATGGGTACAGTTGAGCTACTGACTCGCGAAGGTGAGATTGACATTGCAAAACGCATTGAAGATGGCATCAACCAAGTACAGTGCTCCGTTGCCGAATACCCTGAAGCGATTACCTACCTGTTAGAGCAGTATGACCTTGTTGAAGCAGGTGAAAGCCGCCTGTCTGATTTAATCACAGGATTCGTTGATCCTAATGCAGAAGAAGATCTTGCACCGACAGCGACTCATGTTGGTTCTGAACTTCCTCAGGAAGAGCTTGATGATTCTGACGATGATGATGATGACGATGACGATACTGACAGTGAAGACGATAACAGCATCGATCCAGAATTGGCTCGCCAGAAATTTCTGGAGCTGCGTGAACAACATGAAACTACCCGTCAGACAATCAAAAAATACGGTCGCAGCCATCCAAATACTGCAGCGGAAATTTTAAAACTGTCCGAAGTATTCAAGCAATTCCGTCTTGTACCAAAACAGTTTGATTACTTGGTCAATAACATGCGTTCCATGATGGATCGCGTACGTCTTCAAGAACGTCAAATCATGAAGATGTGTATTGAACAGAGCAAAATGCCAAAGAAAAACTTCATCACTCTGTTTTCTGGCAATGAAACGAATGATACATGGTTTACTGCTGCAAAAGCGATGAACAAACCATGGTCTGATAAACTGCTAGAAGTTGAAGAAGAGGTCATGCGTAGCCTGCAAAAGCTGCGCCAGATTGAAGAAGAAACTGGCTTAACTATTGATCAAGTCAAAGATATCAACCGTCGCATGTCAATCGGTGAAGCAAAAGCCCGCCGTGCGAAGAAAGAAATGGTTGAAGCGAACTTACGTCTGGTTATTTCTATTGCCAAGAAATACACCAACCGTGGTCTGCAATTCCTTGACCTGATCCAGGAAGGTAATATCGGCCTGATGAAAGCGGTTGATAAGTTTGAATACCGCCGTGGTTATAAGTTCTCAACTTATGCCACATGGTGGATCCGTCAGGCTATTACCCGTTCTATTGCGGATCAGGCCCGTACCATTCGTATTCCTGTACATATGATTGAGACGATCAACAAACTCAATCGTATTTCCCGTCAGATGCTACAGGAAATGGGACGTGAACCATCACCGGAAGAGCTGGCAGAACGTATGCTGATGCCGGAAGATAAGATCCGCAAGGTACTGAAAATTGCCAAAGAACCTATTTCCATGGAAACACCAGTTGGAGATGATGAAGATTCACATCTCGGTGATTTCATTGAAGATACCACATTGGAGCTGCCGCTGGATTCTGCCACATCAGAAAGCCTGCGTTCTGCTACCCACGATGTGTTGGCAGGCTTAACTGCACGTGAAGCGAAAGTTCTGCGTATGCGTTTTGGTATCGATATGAACACTGACCATACACTGGAAGAAGTTGGTAAACAATTTGACGTAACCCGTGAGCGTATTCGTCAGATCGAGGCTAAAGCTCTGCGCAAACTGCGTCATCCAAGCCGTTCGGAAGTACTGCGCAGCTTCCTTGATGACTAAAGGGATCTGCTGAAAAACCTGAAAAGCGTCTGTTCTGGCAGACGCTTTTTTATTATTCATGTGTAGCCTTCTTTTCACGAATAAATCCCTGACATTCAAATAATGGTTTAAAACCAATGCGACGATATAAGCCATTTCCATCACGCGAAGCCTCCAGATAACACATAGTCGCGTTATGCAGCTTAGCTTCTTTCAGTACATAATTAATCAAAGCAGAAGCATATCCCCTTCTCTTCTTTTCCTTCACTGTACCGATATCATCAAGACGGATGATATTGTCCAGCCTTGATAAAGTTAGGGCACAGATTGGCTGATCATCTACATACAGGGCGTTATGTTGCAGACATTTTCCAGCATTCAATGCCATCTGATGACATTGCTGATACTGTCCGGAAATAAAATGACCTATTTCAAATGCACTTTCTACCGGAATAGCCCAATCAACCAAACAATGATCAACACGCTGGATTTCATACCCTTCAACACCCTCATCCACGATATTCCAATTCATCAAATCGAGCTGCATAACGGTAGTTATGCTATCAGGATCAAACACAAACCCTGCCTGCTGGATAACCGCTAAGACCTGACTACCTGGTACTACGGTAACAATCAAAAACGGAACATTCGCTTTCTCATCAAGTAACTGAATCCCTGTTTTTAGCTCTTCTGCTGTTTGTTCATGTCCATCTACCACCAGCAAAAAATTTAATGCATCAGTTTCAACACCTGTTACATAAGCTCGAACCCCAGTGCTGATATGTTGATACATTCGGCTGATAGATGAGAAAAAATAATCTTCCAGTTTACGATGGGCCAAAACAGCCTCTGATAAGTTGTATATGCTCATATTTGAATTACGAAAATATTTTTACAGGAAAATATAAGAACGGTTTCAAATCAAAAAACACGAAACATAATCAACAATATTTTTATGTTCAAACAATAATCAAGATACAATAAATAACCAGAGAAATTTATCAGAAAAGCAATCAGTATCACTAAAAAATATTTTATAGTAACTATAAATAGTTTAAATACGTTAAAAAGCACTGATTTTTGTCTATAAAACACGCATATGAATTTTGAGGGCTAGACCTGGTGCCACACAGTACCGTATAATCCTCCCACTTCAACGGCCCCTTAGCTCAGTGGTTAGAGCAGGCGACTCATAATCGCTTGGTCGCTGGTTCAAGTCCAGCAGGGGCCACCAGAATTATCAAGGGGTTGCATCAAAAGTGCGACCCCTTAGTTTTTTCTAGGATACCCATAGGATACCTTCTGGCAGTAGCGTGAGCTATAACCGATTAACACCGCTACGGTAATGAGCCGTTGTCGTATTTCTCTCTGTGATACTTATCACATCACTTGAAAATACGATGTTTGCCTTTCTTCTTCCCTAATCGCCACTTGAAATGCAAAACGTCATGATTCTAAAAATGGCTAAGTTTGAATCCCAAGAACTGATAAGTAATTTATTCCAGCGGCTTATTGCGAGCGTGACGCTCAATTAATCGACCATACGAATCAAAGTAGCGACTCGGCCAGATTTCTGAGGGATGTATTTCGAGATAGTTAGCAATAATCCATTCGCCTTTCGGCCACGGGCGGCTGAGAGTATTTGCTAATGTAGATGAACTGAGACCAGATTCACGAGAAACAGCCGCTAAGGTTGTACCACGTTTACGCAATGCAGCAATAATATCGGCTTGATGCCAGTCATTTTTAGCGTTATTCATTCCTGCTACCCCTTCCATTAATTGAAAAATTGATGGTGGTGATTCAAGCAAGGTTCGCATTACCGGGTCAAGATTCCGGCGAGGCCGAAGCCTCCCCTACCTGAATCACCATTGAAAAGGTGATAGCAAGTACTGGTAGAAACTTCCTACCAGTGTTCTTGACTCAGGGATGCGAAACCCTGACCACTAGATTTTGCTAATGGCGGGGCTACTTTAACTGATTGGTTTAACTGGTTCAATAAGCGAATCAGTATAAATACTTAACTTTTTGCATTATATGCTGTCCAGATGAGATCTGATACCCTTGCTACTCTGGATTCAAGCAAATATGATAGTCAGCTCAGTGCTAGTAAAGGGTGTTGGGGAGATCCCAAACTCAGAATTATTATTCTGGCTATGGGATATATATAAAATATCATTTAGTTTTGGCTATTAATTTTAAAGAAAGTATCCCATTGTTTAGCATCATCACTATTCAAAATAACACAAATATCAGTCATGTCTTTTAGTTTTCTTGCACTGTCTTCACTATCAGAGGAAGTAATTAAATCGTAATTTCTTCCATTAATATTTTTTTTAAACTCACCAACACTATCTGGGCATATTAAATTTTTATTTCCGGCTGAAAATATTCTTACTCCATAGATGAAAAAGCTTTTCTCAATCTTGTTTGTTGTCGATGTCATCCATAAGTGCTGGGGAAACATGTTTGGCTGGTACTTGTTGCCATCAATTAGAAAATGATGGCTTTTATTATCCATGACTCCAATAGAATAAAGAGAACTATTCACTAGCATAGAGGTTATATTAGGAAATAGAATAGATGTGGTTATTATGGTTAAAATAACAGAGATTGATAATTTTTTTGCTAATGGAATTATATTTCCGTTTCTGTTTTCACTACTTGATGGAGTGTTTTTTATATCATCAAAATATACTATTGCTGGAAGAAATGATGATAGTGAAAATATAACCATGAAAACCCATGCTATTATCAATGATATTACTTTCTCTCCTGTACTATTCTTTAACAGCAAACTAACAGGAAGCGATATTGATAATGTAGCGAATACTATTATGAATGTAGCTATTAGTACTTGACCGACCTTTCTAAACTTATCCAAAATCCTATTATTTTTAAAATCCCCTTTAAATAATGAAATTGATATAAAAATTAAAAAAGATAATGTTGCTATTATGGTTATGGCTAGTAATGCAGAAGGAGGTGAGATTATTTTTTTAACACAAGGAACATGAGGAAGGAATGCTAATGTTAAGAATAAAGTTGAACACCCCCAACCTAGCAACGGCATATATATTGGTTTTTTAATTATATCAGGAAATATGGAATGGTGAAAAATAAGTATGGAGCTAGGTAGAATGAGGGTTATAACTATAGCGATCGAGAGAATTACCGAAGATATTAATAAAGGTATCAATCCTATATTAATTGAGAAAGAGTCTATTAGTAAATCTAGTCTACCAATATTATTTAAATAACTCCATACCATTATGCCGGACAAAATCGTCAAATAAGGTATTAATTTAACCATTCTCTTACTAATTTTTTGGTAAATTTCTTTCAACGCTTCTGTTGTTTGACTTGTCATAATGCATCTCGTTAAATATTGAATTATTAATAATCAAGAATCACCTTGTATACAATAAAGATACAGTTGTAAAGTATCTTATTGTCCGATTTAGTCGCACTTTTATACAGAATACTGTCAAATAAGCTAGAGACTAACCCCAAAAATGTGTGCAATATCTAACCTTTTGATCATTTGATTTCATTAATTTTTATACTCCACAGGCATTAAAAAAATCAATCCGTTATCTAAATTCCATCAAAACTATCCAATCGCTGCTGCTGTTCCTCACTTAAGCTAAACGCAAAGTCTTCATGCTCTGCTTGCCATGTACCAAAGCTCATTAGGAACGCAATAGCAGGGTCGATTTTGTTCGCTGATTTCTTCTTATTTGGTTTAATATTGGCGTTAGCATCCGTTTCCATCACGACATTAGACATTGCCCACGCCAGCACCGGATCGCCGTTGTGACGAATGATTTTACGGTTAACAAACACCTCAGCCGATTTTGCCACTGGGCTAAAACGCACATAGGTTTGTGGGAACGGCTCAACATCCAAACCAGCGCCCTGTAACTGGGTGCGTAGGTGCGTGGCGTTCCACGTATCAAAGCCGATTAGCTTGATATCAAAGTGCTGGCTGTCTTTGAGAATATCATCACGAATACGGTCATAATCAATACAATCGCCTGCTGTGGTACGTATCCAGCCCATTTGTGTCAACTGACGGTAAATTGCCCGATTCTTATTGGCAGGATTTTGTAACTGAGCTTCCGGCAAGTAATGACGGGTCAGTAATAACAGTTCGTTATCCACGGGGAAGATGTAACAGATGCTGGTGATATCCCCCGTTGAAGATAAGTCCAAGCCAGCGTAACACTCCAGTCCTTTCAGGTCGTTCTCGTCATAATCAGTCTTACAGGCTTTCCAAGCCCCCTCACCCATCCACGGTGTTGCCCCTGACACCAGATATTAAAGCGTTTGGTGAGCATTTCCGTCCATTGTGAGGGAATGCCCCGCGCTTTCTGGATAGTGTCATGCAAAGCAGCGCTATCCACGGAGATATTCAGATTGGGATTGGCCTTTATCCAGAGCGCTTCATCATCAATCTCGTTCTCGTCGTCCAACTCGTAGATCAGGGCAAACAGGGATGCGTTTTGCTCTTCACCATCCAATATCTGACAGCAATAATCATAGTGCTGTTTACAGGCTGAAATAACGTTACTGCCCGCCGTGGTAATGGCAAACAAGATACCTTCGGGACGTGCGCCCATGCCCAGTTCAAGGGCAGAGTAGACAGCGTTATCAGGGTGCAAATGATATTCATCGACAATTGCCAGACTGGGGTTTGTACCCTCAATCGTAGCGGCTTTGGCTGCCAATGGTTTTAGCAGACTGTTGCTCTTGGCATAAGTGACTTTATGCTGTTGGACAGTTACCCGTTTCTTGAGTGGTTTGGATAATAGGCACATCTGGCGGGCATCATCGAATACAATACGCGCCTGATCTCGACTCACGGCGGCGGTGTAGATATCCTGCTGACCTGACTCCATCACGAGAAACCAATTTGCCAGTATCGCGGCAACGGTAGACTTTGCATTTTTGCGCGGCACCTGAATATAAGCACTGCGATATTTTCGGCGTCCGGTTGCTTTGATCTTGAAGCCAAACAGGTTAGCAAAAGCGAACTGCTGCCACGGCTCTAATATAATCGGTTTACCGCGCAAGTGGCCTTTGACGTGCGGACAGTAACGGGAAAAGGCAATAAACCGTGCCACCACCTCCGAATCAAACACATAAAGCGGGTTATTCAGGTCGTTAAAGTAGCGTTTCACCGCCTGTTTTACCCGTTTACAAGCCGGAATTGTGCCGTTTTCGATATCAAAAGCGTACTGTTCCCATGTGTTCATAGTCGGTCTAGCTCGTCCTCTTCCTCTGTTTCCACCGGATTTTTCCGCCGTGATACCGGATCAAAACCCAGTAATGAAGACATTTTTATCATGATTTTTTCGGCATCGGCTTTGGCGCTCAGTGATGGGTTACGGCTTTCGCTGCCCTGACTATTCACGATGCTAAAGCCCCGGATATCAAGGTCTGCCACCGCTTTTCGGTAAATGGCATAGTTAACGCAGTAGAGTTCTAAATTGTTCCAATCGGCGGCGTTCAGGTCTTCCCGCTCGCTTAAGATTTTGCCTTTGGCTTTCCATTGACTGGCGGCAATCTCATTTAAATAAGTAGGCGGTTTCGGTGCTCTTGCCATAATGTTCGCTGTTCCTTGTGATTTATTTTCAAAAAAATTGCCGTGCGTAAAAATTGAAGGAGGGGGCGGTTCCGCTCAGAGGGATGTTTGTCATTTTTGATACCCCACCCCGTTATTTTATTTAGTTATTATTCTTGTGATAAATAATCGTGCCGCTTCTGCTTCCTGCTCGCGATAAGCACCTTGTTTACGCCTCGCTTTGATGAGTGGGTCTGCCTGTACCGTTTTACGGTTGTGGCAGGCATGGCATAGTGCTTGATGGTTGGATACAGGCCAGAACAGCACATCAGCTTCACCCTGTATCGGGATAATGTGATCGACAATGGTGGCAGGTGTGTAGCAGTTCTGCTTGAGGCAATGCACACATAAGGGATTCGCCTTGAGATACATCAGTCTGTACTTGCTCCATCGGTTACTGTAGCCACGTTCGGTACGTGTACCGCGCTGCCTGTTCTGTTCCCGCCGGTGTTCCTCACAGCGACCAGATTTTATCCGTTGCTTACAACTCGGATAACTACAACGTCTTAATGGTTGCCACGGCATCAGTAGATCCCCACATCACGATAGATAGACCATAGTGATTTGATGGTGAAAGGCACTTCTTTTAGCTCAACATCGGTTGCCATTTCCCGATTCTCATACAGCAAACCGATATAGAGCAGGCAACCGACTTTAATCGCCGGGGTAAAAGCCAGATCATCACCAAACCGCTTACCGATATGTTGCTGGCAGACTTCCAACGCAGCGGCGGCATAGCCCGTTAATAAGCTATCATCAAGGGTGTAATCTTCCTCCAGTCGGCAATGTTGTTTGATTTCACTCAGGGGAATTCCAATCTGGCTCATCGGAATATCCCTCCCTTGCAAAGCAGCTCTAGGCGGG
>NZ_CAWMEB010000065.1:0-482 GCF_963866145.1 Xenorhabdus sp. NBAII XenSa04 | reverse complement strand
CTGCGTACCCACCTGAGTGCAGTTTTGCCGGATTATATGGTGCCGGTGGCCTTCGTGCGTCTGGATGCGTTTCCGTTGACACCGAATGGTAAGCTGGATCGTCGGGCACTGCCAATACCGAGCAATGAGGCGTTTGCCCGGCAGATCTATAAAACCCCGCAGGGGGAAACTGAAATGGCGTTGGCAGCGATTTGGGGTGGATTACTGGGCATGGAACAGATCAGCCGCCATGACAACTTCTTCGCGTTGGGAGGGGATTCACTGCTCGCTGTACATATGATTGGTCATTTGCGTCAGCGGGGATTGGCACTGACAGCGAGTGATTTATTCCAATCGCCGGTGTTAGCCGATCTGGCGAAAAGGTTGGGGCAGCATCAGAGCATCGAAATTCCGCCCAATGTGATTACTCCCGCAACACAGCAACTGATACCGGCCATGTTGCCGTTGGTGGATTTAACGCAGGCAGATATTGACCATATTGT
>NZ_CAWMEB010000064.1:0-482 GCF_963866145.1 Xenorhabdus sp. NBAII XenSa04 | reverse complement strand
CTGCGTACCCACCTGAGTGCGGTTTTGCCGGATTATATGGTGCCGGTGGCCTTCGTGCGTCTGGACGCGTTTCCGTTGACACCGAATGGTAAGCTGGATCATCGGGCATTGCCGATACCAGATGCAGACGCCTTTGCCCGGCAGGTATATGAAGCCCCGCAGGGAGAAACCGAAATGATGCTGGCGGCGATTTGGCGTGAATTACTGGGCATGGAACAGGTCAGCCGTCATGATAGCTTCTTTGCGCTAGGGGGGCACTCTCTGCTGGCGGTGCGCATGATTGAGCGCCTGCGTCAGCAGGGATTGGCACTGACGGTGCGGGATTTGTTCCGGTCGCCGGTATTGTCCGAGCTGGCACAAACATTGGGACGGTATCAGACCATCGAAATCCCGCCCAATGTGATTACTCCCGCAACACAGCAACTGACCCCGGCCATGTTACCGCTGGTGGATTTAACACAGGCGGATATTGACCATATTGT
>NZ_CAWMEB010000063.1:0-15050 GCF_963866145.1 Xenorhabdus sp. NBAII XenSa04 | reverse complement strand
ATTATGAAAAGGTATTTAGACCGTAACATAGGATGCCGTTTTATCAGATGATTCATTGCAGTTTCTAAACGTTCAGCAGTTAAACCCTTAACCCGAGCACAAAATGCACTATTATTTTTTCCCCGTTGGGTTGGGTTAATTTGATATTGAAACCAACGACTATTCTGAGCTTCAGATAAGGCAAATGGTTTCATATTTTCAGGGTGATTCACTTTATATAGCTCCCTTTTTTTATATGCATATTAAAAAACATAATAATTGTTCTATTAAATTAGTAATTACCTTTACACTTAGATAAAATGATTATGGAACACTCAAACAAATAGCAAAAACCTAGCCCTGGTTATTGCGAGAAAATACTGGCTGTTTTTTCATTTTGAGCTGTTATTTCCCGTCAGAGAACACGAGTGAAAATATTTAACATGTTACTGAATTTGGTGTTTATTTGGGTGTTGATATATTTTATTACCCCTTATTATCAGATGTGGAATAAATAAAAACCAATAAGAAATTTTGTAATAATTATTATTTGATATATTATTTGTTATGAGAGTAATTAATGATGTTTCAAGTAAGAAATTATCTTTAATGAACTTATTATTAATATTTTTATTCTCAAATCAAGAGGTAAAATAGATAAGATGAGTGTGTGGAATTATGTGATGAAATTATTGCAAGGGAGGATTATAATTAAAATGCATTGATGTTAAGTCCATTGGTTTAAAACTATTTCGTTGCTTGATTAAGTGAATGCCTTACAAAGCAAGGACTAAAAATTTACCATATATATTTTACGCTTAAATTTGTAAAAATAGCTTATTTGTTTATTTAAAATAACTTTAGATTATCAATGCAGTTATGAACAATTTCAAGTTTAAATTAAAAAAGAGAATGGATAATGAAAAAGTCAATAATTAAAACTGAAATTCCTGGACCAAAATCAAAAATTGCTTTACAAAAACAAGTCCAATGGGAGTCCGATGCAATATCTTATCCGAAAAGATTACCAATAGCTTTAGACAGCGCGTGTGGTTCTTACGTGCAAGATGTTGATGGTAACGTATTTATCGATTTTTTATTGGGAGCAGGGTCATTACCATTGGGGCATTCGCACCCAGAATTAGTGGATGAGGTATGTAAACAGGCGAAAAAGCTAAGTCTTGGTTTAGATTTTCCTACACCAATAAAAGAAACATTTACTGAAGCGCATTTTAGTATGTTATCTGAAAAGCTGCGGGATTCTTATAAACTACATTTTTGTGGGCCTACAGGAGCTGATGCAGTGGAAGCTGCAATTAAATTAGCTAAAGTATCAACAGGTCATCAGGAAATTATCAGTTTTAGAGGTGGATACCACGGATGTACTACTGGCGCTTTAGCAGTCACTGGCAATCGCCAAATGAAGAAAGATTTTTTGGGCTTGATGCCAGGAGTACATTTTTTCCCCTTTGGCTCAGAATCACATTCTCAAACCAGTTGGGTGATGAATTCACAGCAACTTGATGCTGGCATGTTTCTGGAATCTGCATTAAGGGATGCAAACTCAGGCCTTGGAAATATCGCAGCAATTATCCTTGAATTAGTACAAGGAGAAGGTGGTCTTTATGTTGCCGAAAAATCTTTTGTATCTAAAATTTATCAATTATCGAGAGAATTCAATATTCCTCTAATTATTGATGAAATTCAGACAGGTTGTGGCAGAACCGGGACGTGGTATGCATTCGAACAGTATAATATAGAGCCTGATATTTTTGTCACATCAAAAGGAACCAGCGGAATAGGGCTTCCTTCATCATTAATGTTTTATAAAAAAGCATATAAAAATTGGCTGTCAGGAAATCACATAGGTACATTTAGAGGAAATCAGCTTGCTTTTAGTGCGGGAGTAAAAGCTATTCAAATAATTAAGCAAGAAAACATACTGGATAATGTAAAAGCGATGTCTTCAATAATCATTGAGAAATTGAATGCATTAAAAATTAAATTTCCATTCCTTGGTGAAATTCGTGGGAAAGGCCTTATGTTAGGGGTGGAAATATTAGATCCTAAGCTCGAAGATGCTGATGAGAAAAGTGCTAAAGAATTGCAGAAACTGGCATTGCAACATGGACTTATTACTGAGCTTGGTGGCCGTAATGATACTGTTCTTCGGTTATTACCTCCATTAAATATTGATATTAAAACCGTAAACGAAGCGTTTCAAATTCTTGAAGAGGTTTTTGTTTTTTACAATAACATGACTCACAAAAAAGGATAATGTTAATCCGGTGTCTGTTACGTGGTATGATAAAAAAGATATTTAGGCACCGGGATAATATTACACGGTTCACTCATCCCAATCACATCGTTATCTATGCGCTTGGGGATTACTCCCTTGCTGCCGCGCTGCATCTTGAAACCCAATAGGGTATAAATGATTAATGTTATCTTTTAAGTAAAAAGGTTTAACTGTGAAATCTAACTTCTGGAGGAAGGTTTATCTTTTTGTATTGAATAGCCTATTGATTTTATTACTTACAAGCTGTGCACAAAGTAGTTTTATATTAAATCATTTTACTAAAAATAGTTTCATGAAAAACAAGTGTTATTTGTTCAAAAATCAGGAGAAACTGATGGCACATCGTGTGAAGCAAATATCAGGTAGTGAAGAAATCTATCTTTGTCGTACTAACACCTCTCATTCTGTGCCAGAAATTTCTCAGGCTTCTGCACATTGGATTGACAGGCAGACGTTATTATGGTCAGGAGGTGAAAGTAAATCTGTTATTCGCTTATATCACAACCAAAGTAATAAGGTAGAGGCCAATGACCAGGGTTATTTTACTGATAATTATCTGACACTCACACCAACAGTTTTAAGTCAGGAAACAGTAAAAAAATTCCCACATTTGGCAAAGTGGCCAGCTTTCCGCTTGCCTGAAAACGTGGATATTGATCGACTCCTGACCGGAGATTTGGTGGTTTTTTCGGCCAATGAGCAAGGTCTATTTATATCGGCAACTCAAGTACAAACGGCGGGGGTATTAGACGATCGTTTCGCCGATGCGGCTGATAAATTGGAATATGGGGCCAGGATCAATAATAAAGGTGTGATTTTCAGGTTGTGGGCACCCACGGCACAAAAGGTAAGTTTGATTATCTATGATCAAAATAAACAGGTTATCGCTAATCATGTCATGCAACGTGATACAGCCAGTGGTTCCTGGTCATGGCAAGGTGACAAGAAATTGATTGGAGCTTATTACCGCTATGCCTTACAGGTCTATCATCCTCAATCTCGCAATGTAGAACACTATGAAGTGACCGATCCCTATTCTTATAGCTTGTCTGCTAATTCGGAATATAGTCAGGTCGTCAACTTGAATGATGAAGTGTTAAAGCCCCACAACTGGGATAACCTGTTGGCACCACATCCACAAAATACGCCAGCCGATATTGCACGTATGACCATTTATGAAGCGCATATCCGTGATCTTTCCGCTTCAGACAGTACGGTGTCCGTAGCCTGGCGTGGTAAATATCTGGCACTGACTGACAATAACAGCGATATGTTCAAGCATCTTAAGGCATTAAGTCAGGCGGGAATGACTCATATAGAACTGTTGCCTGTGTTTGATATTGCTTCCATCAATGAATTTAGTCATCAGGTGGCTGATCTCGATCATCCTTTTAGCCGTCTGTGTCAAATCAATCCCATAGTGAAGAACAGTCGTTTTGCGGCATTTTGCCATAGTTCATTAACTGTGAGGGAGGTTTTGCAGCAGTTGCGGCGTGATGACAATATCAATAATCCGCAAGTGCAAGAATTGAATACGATGGTGGCAAAAACGGATTCTTATAACTGGGGTTACGATCCGTTTCACTATTCAGTACCAGAAGGCTCTTATGCTACTGAGCCGGAAGGTTCTGTTCGTATAAAAGAGTTTCGTGCCATGGTGCAGGCCATCAAGCAACAATTGGGAATGAACGTAATCATGGATGTTGCTTACAACCATACCAATGCAGCAGGCCCGACATCCAGAACATCGGTGTTGGATAAGATTGTACCTTGGTATTATCACCGTTTGGATGAAATAACAGGCAAGGTTGAAAATAATACCTGTTGTTCTGATACTGCGCCGGAGCATCGCATGTTTGCCAAATTGATCGAAGATTCACTGGTGACATGGGTTAAAGATTATAAGATAGATGCGTTTCGTTTCGATTTAATGGGTTATCATCCTAAAGCACAAATGATATCAGCGTTAGAAAAAGTACGGGCGATTAATCCATCGATCTACTTTTTCGGCGAAGGGTGGAATTCTGGGCAGGATGATCGATTCGAAACAGCTTCTCAAATCAATCTTAAAGGAACTGGCATTGGTACTTTCTCTGACCGATTGCGTGATGCGGTGCGTGGCGGTGGGCCATTTGATATTGCCGACAGTATCCGCAGTAATCAGGGGGTCGGTAATGGTGCTGAAATATTGCCTAATGAAATTTCCAGGTTAGATGCCGATAACGTTCGTCATTTATGGGATCTGGTTCGGCTTGGCATGGCTGGTAATCTGGCTGATTTTGTCATGATCGATAAAGACGGGGCAGTGAAAACAGGTAGCGAAATTGATTATAAGGGCGCTATTGCGGGTTATGCATCAGCCCCGCTTGAAGTACTGAATTATGTATCTAAACACGATAATCAAACATTGTGGGACATTATTAGCTATAAAGCTGCCTATGAAGCGGATTTGATAACACGGGTTCGTATGCAGGCGATCTCCCTGGCTACAGTATTTCTTGGGCAAGGTCTGGCTTTCGATCAACATGGATCAGAATTATTGCGTTCAAAATCCTTTACCCGTGATTCTTATAACGCTGGCGATTGGTTTAATCGTGTTAGTTATGACTATAAGGACAATAATTATGATGTGGGGCTGCCAGCACAGAGTGATGATGGTAAGAATTACCCACTGATTAATCGTGTGAAAAATCAGGTGAAAAAACCAGGTCAAAATGAATTATTACAGATGATGGCGTTTTATCAGGAGTTATTGCAGTTACGTCAGTTTTCACCATTGATGGCTCTTGGTAATGGCGCTGTTGTCAGACAACGTGTCGATTTTGTTAATGTTGGTCCTCAGCAGCAAATGGGCTTAATGGTCATGACGATTGATGATGGCAATATGACTCCACGTGATCTTGACTGGCGGTTTGATGGCTTGGTTGTCGTTATTAACGCTGCATCTTGGTCTGTGACTGTTAAAGATCTTAATGTCAACGGATTGAAATTAAATGATATTCAACGTGAATTGGGCAAGACATCTTTGGCAGCAGGGATACGGATCACTGAGGATGGCGAAGTAACAATGCCCGCATGGTCGGCAGCCGTACTGGTTTTACCGCAAGAAGGAATGCGTGGAACAGGTTTACCTGTTCGTAAGAAATAACAAAACCGGGCAAGCTGTTTGAGTCTCTTGAGCGAATATTTTACCTGATGCTGTAAGGCCCCGTTATTCACTGTGGGAAGAATGTTAATAACTGGTCAGGCATGAACCGATAACCGACCCCTGTTTCTGTCAGTCAATGTTTAGGGCGGGCAGGGTCGGTTTGTAGCTTCAATTAAGCTTTGTTTGATATACCACATGCGAAAGACTGCCAATCTTTCCCTTCACGAACAACGTCAAATAGGGTTGACGAAGCCGCATGAGGAGATAAAATCCTTAGAAATATCATCCTGGCTATATTCAAAAATGAGTTGCTTAGTACCTATTCCTTCCGAAGCAGATAAAGCGTTGTTGATCATTCAAAAGCAATTAGCGGAATCGCTGGTAGCTGTCTATCTTCATGGTTCGGCTGTGGCTGGCGGTCTTCGTCCTCGCAGCGATGTAGATTTGCTCGTAATCATTGACCGGCCGATGACGTCTGTGGTTCGGGAATGTCTTGCTGCCGATTTAATGATAATATCGGGCCGATATCCTTCTGATCCTGATGGACGTCGTCCTGTTGAACTGATTGTTTTTTTGCGCTCCGATCTTGCTGTATCGCTTTATCCAGCCCGATGCGAATTCATTTACGGTGAATGGCTACGTTGCGAATATGAGGTGGGCGAAATTCCCAAGTCTGTTTGTGATCCAGAATTGACCTTGGTGTTGGCTCAATCACGACAGGAAGCGATACCTCTGGTCGGCCCGGACGCGAGCAGTCTTTTGCCCGCTATTCCGGGTTCGGACATACGTCGAGCTATTAAAGATGTCTTGCCGAGTTTAATTGAAACGCTACAGGGAGATGAACGTAATGTTCTGCTAACGCTGGCGCGTATGTGGCGAACATTAGTTACTGGAGAGTTTGTCTCTAAGGATGTTGCTGCCGATTGGGCGGCTGCTCGCCTTCCTGCCATACAGGCCGCAGTTTTAGCCGATGCGCGGGAGACCTATTTGAGAGGAGGTGAAGAAGATTGGCGAAATCGTCAGCAAGAATTGCAGCTCACGGTAAGTTCACTGCACAATTGTGTGCTAACGAATCTATGACATACCACCGGTAATTTGGTGAGTAAGTTATTTAATCCATGGCAGTTATATATTTCCATAAATCTTCTCAAGCTACGCCGTAAATTAACCGCGTAGCATTGTCGATCTTTATTTAGTTTGAATCAGTATGTGGGCTGCTTCTGCCAGTACATCACGACGGGCTTTAGCGTTTTTATCGCCAGGTTGAGTGAAATAAGTGACCAATACTAATGGCGCTCTGTTTTCCGTCGGCCAGATCACGGCAATATCATTGGTTGACCCGTAGTCACAGAGACCCGTTTTATCTCCCACAACCCAATCTTTTGGTACTCCGGCACGAATACTGGCATCACCCGTTGTATTTCCTTTTAGCCATTCTGCCAGTTGCACACGTTGATTGGTTGCTAACATATTACCTAAGGTCAACTTGTATAAACTTTCCGCCATAGCTTGAGGTGTCGATGTATCACGTTCATCACCCGGTTTGACTAAGTTCAATTCAGGTTCTTTGCGATCTAACCGGAATTTATTGTCGCCGATAGTACGGGCAAATTTTGTCAAACCACGCGGGCCATCTAATTGGTCAAGTAGCAAGTTCATAGCTGTATTATCACTATATTGCAAAGTTGCTGCGCTCAACTCTGCTAATGTCATACCGCTTGCAATATGTTTTTCGGTAATCGGACTATATTCAACAACATCGGATTGTTTGTAGTTGATACGCTGGTTCAGTAAGTTTTCATCTTTTTCGCTTTTTTTCAAAAGCGCAGAGGCTGCCATAAATTTACTGGTACTGCACAACGGAAAACGTTCGTTTGCCCGATAACCGATGGTTGAATTGTCTGCTGTATTGATTAAGAACACACCAAGATGCCCATTAGCACTTTTTTCTAAGGCGATAAGTTGATTAATAATCTGTTCTTGTTGAGCCGTATTAGGCTGAGTAGGGGATGCCTGGGAAGGTGAAGTCATTAATGCACTGAATAAAGGTAAAATTGCTGCGGTAATGCGCGTGAATTTTAGTGTAAGAAGTTTCATATGAAAATCTGAATAATTGTTTAATATTTGTTGTAAAAATGCCGCTTATAATAGCGGCAGTGTGTTTATTGTTCTGGAAGTCCCGTTTTATTGGGTATTTCTCTGCTAAGTTTTACTAACAAGTTTAACTAACAGGGCGTGCCACAATATTACGGGTTTCCATTCTGACTTCTTCAAGACGCACATTGATAATGTCATTCAGACGATAAACTGTTTCGCCTTTAATTAATACGGAACCTGTTTCTTGGCTGCATTGAAGTTCATCACGAACAGCATGCAGGAATGGGCCTGGGACAAAAGCAATTGCGCCATTGTCAACCAGGCGAACACGCAATCCACCACGAGTGATATCAATAATTTCAGCGGAAAAAGTTTGATCCGTACCAGCGTGAGGGGCAAGAAAACGGGCATAGAGCCAATCGCCTACATCACGTTCAGCCATACGATTTGCCCGTCGACGCTCGGATAATTGCAGGCAAATTTCTTCGGCTGGCTTTTCTGCTTCTGTTTGTTGAATAATCGCTTTCAGCAAACGATGGTTGATAATATCGCTGTACTTACGGATAGGAGATGTCCAGGTTGCATAAGCATCAAAACCGAGTCCAAAATGTGGGCCGGGTTCTGTTTTGATTTCCGCAAAAGTCTGGAAACGGCGAATACGGCTATCGAGGAATTGCGTCGGTTGTTTATCCAGTTCGCGACGCAATTCGCAAAACCCTTCTAATCCCAACAGAGTTTCATGGCAGGTTTCAATATTGTGTTCCTTGAGCACTTCAACAACGTGCTCAATTTGTGCTGGTTCAAATCCAGTATGAACGTTATAAATACCGAAACCTAATTTATCGCGCAGGATTTTTGCCGCACACAAGTTAGCCGCGATCATTGCTTCTTCAACAATGCGATTGGCGGAGCGGCGCTGCTCGATAACAATATCAGCCACATTCCCCCCTTCATCAAGAATAAACCGATAATCTGGTCTTTCCTTGAACACAAGGGCGTGCTGTTGGCGCCAGTTGTTACGGCGCTCGCACATTTCTTTCAACAGTGTGATTTGCTCAGCAACAGCATCAGAACCCGGTTTCCAACCATCCTGGCCTTCCAGCCAGTCAGAAACTTCGTCATAAACTAATTTGAACTTCGATTCGACCCAGGCTGTGAAAAATTGAAGATCATCACCTAGTTGCCCATCTTCCAGAATGGAAACCTGACAAACCAGAGCAGGGCGTCGGGCATTTGGACGCAGCGAACACAAATCATCAGATAGTTCGCGGGGCAGCATAGGAATATTAAAACCCGGCAGATAGTTGGTGAAACTACGCTGGTAAGCGATTTTATCCAGTTCACTGTCAGCTTTGATATAAGCCGTTGGATCAGCGATGGCGACGGAGAGTTTTAAACTTCCGTCATTATTCCGGGCGATGTGCAATGCATCGTCCATATCTTGAGTTGTTGCACTGTCAATGGTCACAAAATCAAGAGAAGTCAGATCAATACGTTCAAAAGAATTATCATCCAATTGGCAATCCGTCATAGCGGGTGCTTCACGTTCCAGATTATGACGTGTCAGAGTAACCCACCAGGGAGCGAAGTGGTCATCACCACGGGTGATATAGCCTGTTACCTCTGCATGGAATCCACGATCACCTTTCAATGGATGACGCTTCATTTCAGCAACAGCCCAATCACCATTTTCGAAATTATGGGTCACTGTATTGGCCGGTCGGCAAGGGATAGCGTCTTTTAACAATGGGTGATCAGGAACAATCCATAGACGGTTATCGTTTTCTTTTTTCTGGATCCTTCCTACAAAACGGGACAAGAAGGGTTCAATAAGCGTTTCTGGTTCAGCGATCTCTTTTTCTTTGTCGGTGTGAATAGCGGCTGTGATGCGGTCACCGTGCATCACTTTTTTCATATGAGGTGGTGGAATAAAGTAACTTTTTTGACCATCGACTTCCAGAAAGCCGAAGCCTTTTTCAGTTCCTTTGACTAAACCTTCTACACGCAAGGTTTGAGCGTGAAGTTGCTGTTTTAGCTGAGCAAGCAGCGGATTGTTTTGAAACATAATAATCAGGAGAGTTATGGAGTTATTATTGGTAATTTTGGGTAACAGTTTTACGCGAATCAAGGTTATGGAGCAAGTAACATCTTATCAAAACACGAAAAACTGTCAGCAAAGACTAATAATTATACTGTTTATGTTTGGCTGGCCGTAGAGGTTTTTCTGGTTGCAGTATGCCACATTTTCCGCACTGATTTATTGCACCAGCGATCAATAAAAATCGCTGGCACTTGCTTGAAGAATACATCTTCTTAAAAAACTGAGGTCGAATGAACTCTGGCCTTTCAATACACAGAATCTCAATACACAGAATTGATATGCTTCTAATTTTTACTTACCCAGTAGTGGAAGTTGAGCCAGCATGGCTTTAAGGTTAATGGCATCCCAGGGAAGATGTTCAGAAATAGTCAGACCGACTGTCTTTGTGTCAGAAGTAGCGCGATTGATTAAGCCCACAATATCTGAAATAGTTAACTTGCCTTATATTCCAGTGGCGTATGTATACAGGCAATTTTACTGTACTAATAAAATCAGTATCACTATTCCCCATCAGGGCACCGAGAACATGGGAGTGAGCGTTTTTATACTGAACCGGAGTTTGCACATCAGGGTGTGAATCAATCCACAATATCCCCAGTTTATCTGTATATTTTTCATTCAGCCAAGAAAATGGCGCAAGAGAGACAAGACAATCTCCCCCCCAGTACAACAACAGAATCAGGAGAATGCTGCTCAATTAATTGACGTGCAATGGATAATTGTTCAGTTAGTACAGAACGTCCCACTATTCCATTTTCCTCCCTGGGCGGGATTTCTGACGGTGGAATTACAGGGACTTCCTCAACAGGTCCGGCAGATTGTGGGGCAAGCCACGACAAAAGCTTTGCACCTAAATAATAGGGAGGATTATTTCCTCCTTGCCACTGAGGAAAAATTAATCTTAACGTTTTATTATTTCTATTGGCCATAATATTCGGCTCCTTTAATAAAAATGATTCGCTTGACAAAAACTTAATAATCCGGTATTGACTCAGATCTTAAATCTGATAATTCAGTAACCTGATAATTTTCTGATGAAATGACGACAAGTAGTGTTCAAAGTGAAATTTTATCAAGATTATTTTTCTCCACTTATGCTATATAAATCCATTTAACTTGAAGATGCTGGTTTTAAATAAATTACACCCAGAAAATCCGATTTTTTTGTTATCCTTATCATCGAAGATAATATCTTATATCTGCGCAAAAAATAGCTGTTTATTTTAAATTCCCAATTATATTTTGGTGGGGAATTTCTTGAAAATTTTCTCTGATTTTTTTATCACAGGCAGCTATTATCATTGCTATTGTGTTCATCATTTTTTTAATGTCTCTCTTCGAAAAAAAGCGAATAAATTTTTTCCGGCAATGAAATTTGCATCTTCAAGTTAAGTGAGTATATATTATTGCACGATTGGGCGTAATAATATTTTTATTGATTGTATATATTTTAATACCCAAGAATGTAACCTAATTAAATAATTCGATTTATTATAAGTAAAATAATTTTAAGCCTGTATCTTGAAGTAGGGAAATCAAATGTCTTCAATGGTTATAAAATAAATTAAGGTTTAAGTATTTTTAATCTGCGATTTTATTGCTATTTATGGGGATAGTAAATGGGTGTTAATAAAAATAGAATATCCTATTCCAATTTATTTGGCTAATTGTTTTTTATTGTTAATAAAATTATTATTTCATAAAGTTAACATTATCACTATTCATCGGGCTATTGTATTTAAAGCTTGATAAAAAGTACTGCCTAAATATTTTGATCCATGTTTATGCATGAATTTTATTTTTCTCCAGTCAAATGAAAAAAGTAAGAAAAAATATTTTTGATGATCCTACAGACTGAATATTTTCAAACAACTAACAGATTCGTTAAGATGAGGTAATAAATGAAAGATAACATTGCTACAATGGGAAATAGTCTTAATGGTGAAGCACTTTCTGGAATAAATACCTTGCAATCACTCACACCCAATGAATTATTTTGGTATCAGCGTCTTGCTGCTTTGCACCCCCTCCAGTTACCTTTCGACATTCCCCATCAGATTGCTGAACCCCGTTGGGCAATCAGCCGTTGGCAGTCCCCGTCTCCCCAAAGTGATCAAAAAGAGCCGTGGCGAATAGTGTTGCAGGCATTTGTTATCTATCTTGCGCGGCTGACTCAGCAGCCGACATGTCAAATCGGCTGGGAGGTAGCATTAAACGATAACCGGGTAAATCTGGCCTCAGTGGTGCCCATGAGCATTGAAGTAGCATGGGAAGATCCGTGGTGTGAGGTAGCTGACGCGGTTGATGATGAACTTACCCGACTGGCGCAACACCAGACATTCAGTTATGACCGCCTTTCTCATTTACCTTCATTGCACACCATCTCTGAATTAAGCACTCATTATCCGTGGTCGATAGCGGTTTCGGTGTTACAGGATGGCAGACAGTGTGCTCAAAAAGCGTCGGGTGAATTGCTGACACTTCAGATAAATGAGCAGGGCGGTTTCCGTTGGATCTATGATGAAAATCGCCTGAGTGCGGAAGTGATTGCGCGCATGGATGACCACTTACAGGTATTGTTGATATCAAAAGGAAGAAGTGATGACATCCCCATTGGGCAGCTTAATTTATTGCCAGAGGCGGAACGGACATTGCTATTGGAAACCTGGAATCTGACTGAAACCCTTTATCCTGAAACCTTGTGTATTCATCAGTGGTTTGAGCAACAGGTACAGAAGACCCCACAGGCTACAGCCCTGGAGTATCAGGGGCAAAAACTGAGTTATGCCGAATTAAACGCTTGTGCTAACCGGCTGGCCCATCAATTGATTGAGCAGGGAATTGAACCGGAGCAACGGGTCGCCATTTGCGTGGCACGCTCACCGTCCATGGTGGTGTCACTACTCGCGGTACTGAAAGCGGGTGGGGCTTATGTACCGCTGGATATTACCTACCCGGCTGAGCGTCTGGCGTATATCCTCAACGACAGTGCCCCATCCGTAATATTGGCGGATGACACCGGACAGTCCATATTGGGTGATAAGATAATGGCTGAGTTGACGGTACTGGACCCGACGATGCAGCCGGATCAGCCGGACAGTAACCCACAGGTTTCGACGTTAACGCCACAGCATCTGGCCTATGTGATTTATACCTCTGGCTCCACCGGGCAGCCGAAAGGGGTGATGGTGGAGCATCAGGCGGTCTATCAGCGTATGCTGGGTGTCAATGAACTGTATGGCGTGACGGCGCAGGATCGGGTATTACAGTTTGCGGCGTTTGCCTTTGATGTCGCAGTTGAGGAGTGTTTCTCCTCATTATGTTATGGCGCTACGCTGGTTATTCGCGATGATAGCTGGCTGGAATCAATGACAGAATTTATCACCTTAGCCCGGGAAAACTGCATTACGGTGATGTTACTGCCTACGTTATTCTGGTCTGAACTGGCCGCCAGAGAGCCGGGATTAGCGCTGCCTGAAGCACTTAGACTGATTATTATTGGCAGTGAAGCCGTGCAGAAAAAAGCCCTTCAGGACTGGTTTGCTCAGGCGGGTCACCGCCCCCGGTTATTAAATGCTTATGGCCCGACGGAAAATACCGTGACCGCCACCTGTCAAGAAGTCTTCTCTTCGGACGATGATCGCTCCATCGGCCGCCCCCTTAGCAATACCCGTATTTACTTACTGGACAGCAATGGACAACCCGTACCGCTAGGCTGCTCAGGGGAAATCTACATTGGTGGTGTGGGGGTAGCGCGGGGGTATCTGAACCAGCCAATTTTAAGTGAAGAACGCTTTATCCCCGACCCTTTTAGCCCCGTATCGGGTGCCCGGATGTATCGTACCGGGGATGTGGCCCGTTATCGGCCGGACGGAAACCTGGAGTTTCTGGGCCGTAATGACCAGCAGGTAAAAATCCGCGGCTTCCGTGTCGAATTGGGGGAAATTGAAACCTGTTTGCTGGAGCATCCAACAGTGAATCAGGCAGCAGTACTGGCACTGGATGATGGGCAAAGTAGGCGGTTAGTGGCTTATATCGTGGCGGAAACTGTGATGGAGGAAGAGAATGACGAGTGGGTAAACAGCTTGCGTACCCATCTGAATACTCTGTTGCCGGATTATATGATGCCGGCAGCCTTTATGCGTCTGGGCAGCTTCCCGCAGACTCCGAATGGCAAACTGGATCGTCAGGCATTACCGGCACCCGACGACAAAGCGTTTGTCCGGCAGGCGTATGACGCCCCGCAAGGGAAAGAGGAAACGATACTGGCGACAGTCTGGAGTGAGTTATTGGACATTAAGCAAATTAGCCGCCATGACAGCTTCTTTGCATTGGGTGGCCACTCCCTGCTCGCGATGCGTATGATTGAGCACCTGCGTCAGCAGGGGTTGGCGCTGGCGGCGAGTGATTTATTTCGGTCACCCGTATTATCCGATTTGGCGAAAATGTTGGGACAGCATCAGACCATCGAAATTCCGCCCAATATGATTACTCCCGCAACACAGCAACTGACCCCGGCGATGCTGCCGTTGGTGGATTTAACGCAGGCAGATATTGACCATATTGTTGAACAAGTGCCAGGTGGGATAGAAAATATTCAGGATATCTATGCTTTATCGCCATTACAGGACGGGATTTTGTTCCATCACTTATTGGCGCAGGAAGGCGATCCGTATTTGTTGACCGTCCAGATGATTTTTGCTGATCGCGCTTTGCTGGATCGTTATGTGGCAACGATGCAACGGATCATCGACCGACACGATATTTTACGCACCGCCTTTGTCTGGCAAGGGATATCGGTGCCGGTGCAGGTCGTCTGTCGTCATGCCACCTTGTCAGTGACAGAGCTAACGCTGGAACCGGCAAACGGCCCGGTCATTGATCAGTTAAGCCAGCGTTTTGACCCGCGCCATTACCGTCTTGACTTGGGTCAGGCTCCTCTTCTGCATTTTGTGGTAGCGCAGGAAACTGATGGCCGCTGGTTCTTACTGGAGTTGCACCATCACCTGATTGGCGACCATGAAGCGCTGGAAATGATGCACCGTGAAGTGCAGTCATACCTGACAGGGCAAGAGCAGAGCCTGCCTGTACCGGTGCCGTTTCGCAATCTGGTGGCTCAGTCCCGGTTGGGGATGAGTCAGGCAGCAGATACTCGTTTCTTTACTGAAATGTTAGCCGAGGTAGAAGAGCCTACGCTGCCATTTGGCTTGACAGAGGTGCATCGTGACGGTTCACAGGTGATGGAATTTCACCAAATGTTAACGCCTGAGCTGAATAATCGCTTGCGCAGTCAGGCCCGGCAGCAGGGGGTGAGTCTGGCGGCGTTGTGTCATCTGGCCTGGGCGCAGGTGTTGTCACAAACCAGTGGACAGGAAAAAGTGGTATTCGGCACGGTATTGTTTGGGCGTATGACCGGCGGCGAAGGA
>NZ_CAWMEB010000062.1:0-7253 GCF_963866145.1 Xenorhabdus sp. NBAII XenSa04 | reverse complement strand
CTCTCAATACGTTGGGTAAAAACGAGCTGGTGTCTAGTACTGATGATTTAAATTTATTTGATTTTGGGGTCTCAGGCTCAGGTTGTTGCTCTGCATGTGGTGGTTCAGCATCTGATCCAGATTCATGGGTTACTAGCAATTCGTTCAAGAGTGGAAGGAACTTTGCAAGTGCTTTCTTCTCTATGCTGTTAAATACATAACCGTGATAATTAATACTCAATGTAAGTTTTGAAAATAGTAAGCCTTTCTTATCTTCACATCCATTTATTGATTCTAAAGAAAACTTATCGTGATGTACTTTTTTGAACAGGTTAATTCTTACGAAGTGAATATTGATATTAGTCAGTAAGAGTAATGTGCCTTTACTTCCATTTAGATCACCGGCTAGAACTGCGATAGGCTGCTCATTCATTTCTAAATTTCTAGCGACGTAAAGAAACTCTTTTTTTCTACGAGTTATGCCAACAGAATTATCACCAGACAATCTACTCAGTTCTGTTAATAAGCCGGAGTCAGATGCAACTTTGTAGTCAATCATTACTGCTATCATCCTTATGTTTTAAAGGCCACCTGTTATACGATGCTACTATGATAGAAAAATAAAATGGGTGGACGTAAAGTGGACATGGACAAACAAAAAGGGGCTGCGTTTTCACGCAACCCCTTGATTTATTTGGTGGGCTGGCGTCCCTGTAATTGGTTATTTAACGCATTGATTTTAAATTTTTTTTAAGATTTATATTTTATGCATGGTTCTAAAGACTAATATCCCTCTAGAGGGATATTAGAGAATTTCCCCTACATATACTGATATAAAAGAGATTGATTCAGACTTATGTAAAATAAATTTGTAAATTGCATAATCATTATGCTTTATTTAGTTTCACTTATTATTGATTGTAAATAGGAGGAGCTATGAATTACAAAATAAAAAAAGTAAAAGATGGAAATGGAGTTCGTAACTGCATGATAGTGAATGCTGATACAGGTATCCCGTTGGTTTATCCAAATCTATATATGAGTGTAGTATTTCGCATAAAGAATTATTCATTTTCAACAATGGAGTCAATAGCAAATTCTTTACTCTTATTTGAAAGATACAATACTGAAAAAAAGTATCTTTGTTTAATGCTTTACATTTAAATTGGGAGGTTCTTGTCTCTGAGAATGGTTATCTGTACGATTTAATGAATTACCTGTCTTACAAAAAAAGTCAGGGGAATGTTATTGATATAAATAAGAAAAGGCATATCACAGAAAAATCTTTATACTTTAAAATAGTAACTATAGAGAATTATATTAAATGGTTTATAGATAAGATAACTTTCAATGAGTCTAATTACTATGAATCGATCAGTAGAGCATTTGATTTTATAAAGCCAAGAATTGAAAACGCAAAGAACTACAACATTGAAAACGAAGAAAAAGCATTAAGTAAAGACCAGGAAATTACTTTGCTTAACATAGTGGGTATTGAATCAGCGACAAATCCTTATGCTCCACATGTACGGTTTCGCAATAATCTTATAATTAAGATTCTACTTGAAACTGGTATGAGAGGAGGTGAATTGCTCAATCTTAAGATAGCTGATTTTAATTATAAGAAGAAAAATTTATGCATAGTAAGAAGACCTGATAATAAAGATGAACTAAGGCTGCGACAGCCTCTTGTCAAGACTTTAGAAAGGCAAATACCTTTAAGCTCTGAATTAACTGAATTGGTACATGAATACATTAGCACTTTTAGGAGAAAACAATCTAAAGCAGTTGAGCATGACTATCTACTTGTTACCCATAGTTCTAATGGTAATTTAGGCCATCCATTGACAATTTCAGGTTATCAAAAAATTTTTGAGCAAATAAGGAAAAACAGTAATGAGTTAAGCAATCTCGTAGGTCATGCATTGCGGCACACATGGAATGTTAAATTTTCAGAAATGATGCTCGTAAACTGCAATCCTGATAATTATGCATTTTACGACAAGGTAAGAAATTATCTAATGGGCTGGAAAAATGAAAGTGATACTTCAGACATTTATAATAGAAGATTTATAATTCAAGAAAGTCAAAAAATAATGGCGATCATTAATCCAATAAAACATTTGAATGAGGAGTCTATGAATGTTACCAATTCTCAGAAATCTACAAGAAAATCAATATTCGGCTTTTGAAACTAAATATGGTGGTTTCAAAATAATATTTTCAAACCCTAAGTGGAAAATTAATGAAAGTATAATGTTGAATTTAGATTCTCTGAAAGTTATGGGTGAGAATTTTATATATGTTAAATCAACTTTGGCTTATTTTGCTATGAATTATAGTGCAAGCTATACAAAGAAAATGTTTTATGCCATGAAGCATTTTCTAAAATCATCAGATAAAGTGGAGAGCCTATTTTCATTTGATAACATAAGATTTTATTTTGGCAAAGTTAGTCCATTAGACTATACCCATACTGAATCCATGAAATATCTACTTTTGAAAATGAATACTCTTTTCCCCTCGTTGTTATCTTCTGACTCTGTTGAATTTATTGCTGTTATTGAAATTAGCAGGAAATTATCAGGAAAGTATTTAAAAACACATAATTATCAAAAAGGTCCATTTAATGATACTCAAATAAAAAAGATATTAGAGTTAACAGCAAGAGCTTATCAAGTTGAGAGGATTAGTTTATCTAACTATCTTATGCTGCTCCTTTTGATATATACAGGTCGGAGACCGATGCAGATTGCTCAACTTGAGACAGGGGATCTTTTCAAGCTCGATGGGGGTTTTTATATCAATATCCCAAAAGTTAAACAAAGAGGAGCTTATAGAAAGCAGTTTAGTAAAATACAAATTCCCCAAAACCTTTTTGAAAACCTAACTTATCTCATTAATGCAGTGAAATCTATTGTAAGTGAAACACTAAACACTGAATTAAATGAAAAACAAAAAAACATTCTCCCTGTTTTTTTAAATACATATCATTTCAAAAACAACACAGTAAGTTTAGATATGATTGAAAATGGAGAGTTAAAACTGTCTTCGTATCAGGTAACTACAAAAATCAGAAGCACAATAAATCGTTCAATCGGGAAACTCCAAATTGATATTGGAGAGATTAACTCAAGAAGGTTTAGATACACATTAGGGACAAAAGCGGCCCAGATGGGTTATAGCCCATCATTAATAGCTAATATTCTAGATCATAGCTCAACCAGTTCTGTTATGAGTTATGTACACAACACTGCTGAAAATAGCAGAAAAATTAATGAAGCAATGAATGATTTTATAAAACCAATAGCAAAAAAATTTACAGAAAGAAACTCGGCTGAAAGGGAGTTAGTTTTTTTAAAGGATTTAATAGATAAGTACTTTTTTGCATCTGAATGTGAGTCGATATCTTTTGATAGTGCGATAATCTTACTAATAAAAAATGGCATTGATAGTCTCTTAAATGACTTGATAAAATACGAGGTGATAAATGACTAATAATTATGAAGATAACATTTATAAATTCATCGCTGAAAATAAAAAATCCTCTAACAATAATGACTTCAAATGGGATAATCCAAGTTGGGGAAGGGGAATAACTTTTTATAGTGAAATAAAGGCTAATAAAAGTAATAAAACCAAGAAGCTTATGGATAAGAATATTATCGAATTTGCCAAGGCTTATATATGGAATAATTTTTTTTGTGATTTGCCTAAGGCTCTAAGGAATATAAGATTATTCAGAGTATTAGAAATCGCTCTTTTGCGAGTGAATAAAGAGGCTAATATTTATGATATAAATCATAAAATTTTAGATGAAGCCATAAGTATTGCATATGAAAATTTTGCAGAGTCAACTGTTTATAGAATTTACTCGGACTTAATATCATTTTGTTCGTTTATGTCAAAAAAGCATATGTTACCTCCATGGATCATTCGTTGGTCTTATCCATTTAAAAAAAATGAGATAAATAAAAGCAAACAAGTAGGCTCAATCAACTCGTTATCAAAACAAAAGCAAATAAAACTACCAGACGAAAGGGTTATAGATTTTGTAGGGAGAATTTTTTCTTCGGAACCTATCAACACAAGAGATATCTTTATATCTTCAATTTTTGCCTTGCTCTTATGTGCTCCATCCAGAATTAGCGAAATTATGCTTTTAGAAGATGATTGTGAAGTTGTAGTTAAAGATATGAAGGGTATATCCAGATATGGGCTGCGATTTTACTCATTAAAAGGTTATGGGTATAACACGAAATGGATACCAGATCCGATGGTTCCAATTGCAAAAGAAGCTATCGTGCGATTAAGAAAACTTACTAATAATGCAAGAGTTGTATCTAATCTCTTAAAGAGTGGGGAGGATAATCTCTATAGTTGGTTAAATAAAAGTGCGTTTGAAACTTTGACAGTTAAGGATCTCAATAAACTTGGTTTTGTTATAAATAGAGAAGATATCTCATGGGAGAATGAAATATTCCTATCGAGTGTTGAAGTTGGTGTTATTAGCATCAAAGCATTCTGGGTTTACCTGTTACGGAAAAAATCCGAATTGAGAGTTACGAGCGAACGAGACAATAGTATTACATATAGAAATTTATTAGCAATAAATAAAGATCAACTAAATTCAATAAAAGGAACTGACATCTTCACTTCATTGAATGCCATTTCCAATGATTTCAGATCTGATTTTAGCATTAGCAATGTTAATAATATATTCAAAAGACATGCCAACTCCTATATTGATGGTGCCTACCTCCGTTTTCACAGTCATCAAATAAGGCATTTGCTTAACACTATGGCTCAACGGAGTGCATTGTCTCAGGTGCAAATAGCTCACTGGTCAGGGAGAAGAAATATTAAGGATAATGTTGTGTATGATCATATGTCTCACGATGAATTATCTGAACTATCAAGAAAAGTTTTGAATACTCATTTTAATAAAGACAGTTCAATTTCGAATCAGAAAAAAAATATTGATTCTAATTTTAGAATAAACCTTGAAAGTAAATTTAAAGAACTTGAAAAGAAAATTTTAGATTTAGACGTTTCAGAGCAAGGAAAAATATCCGAAAAAATAAAAACATTTAGATTAATGTTAGAAAATATAATCAAAAAGGAGAAGCAAAATGGCAAAGAAATTTTATGATAAAGAAATAAAAGCTATTGTTAAAATTATTGAAAACTGGGAAAAGCCCAATTTTACATGGGATACTGTATGTTTGGCTTGTAAAAAAATATTAGGTAAAGTTCCAACCAGACAAGCACTGAGTCAACATACTGAGATTGTCGTAGCATACAAAACAAGAAAGAGGGCTGGTTCTGTTAAACTTCAAAACAGAAAATTGCCAGGAAGTTTAAGTCTTGCTGCAAGTAGAATTGAAAGGCTCGAAAATGAAAATAATGCACTAAAACAAGAGAATAATAATTTATTGTTAATGATAAAGAAAATGCATGAGAATGCTTACCGACATAATATACTTGTCTCAATTCTCGAAGAAGAAATAACGCATAGAGGAAGAAAATAACCAATTGATAGGTTTTACCTATTGACAGGTGGTGTTTATATGCTATTTGTAGATGGTCAGGAAGACAAAATCAAATTTTGCAAGGATGCAATTTATGTACAAAAACAAAATCAATCCAGAGTTTAATCTGGAAGAGCAACTTATCATTATAATTGACAAATATATATCAAAACGATACCAGCCCGGAGATAAAAGTTTCTCATACCAGCTTTACTTAATTTTTGTAGGATATCATTTAAAATATTTCTACCCTAAAAGCATTTATTCTAAATCTAATCGTAATATTGATAACATAATGACAATGTTCAGTTCTGTATACAAATGTCTTACAAGTAATTTGTTACAGCGATTAAATAACAAAGAAACCGTTCTCCGTGAGCTAATTTCTCTTGTTAACTACATAGATAATAATCAAGAAAAAGCAGAAGAAATCTATGCTACTGTCAAAGCACAATATGAAATGAAAGTAATTGAGAAAGAGTTAATTCATGAGATGGTTCATGTAAGGAATGTCAGATTATAAGCAACAAAAAAGCCCCGTGGGTAGGGGCTAAAAGGCTTCTTAATATAGGCTACTACTGAATTTCTTTCCATACACCATCAGCTTTCACAAGCTTAACAGGCTTTGTTTGTTTCATGTTGCTAATGGAGGCATCGACAATGCAGTTATAAACACTATTTTCTTCTTCTGAACAGCTAACTTTCTTCACGTAATCAATTTTGAAAAGCTTGCTGTCTGGTATGTTTCTGTCATTAGCTTTTAACTGTGCATTTGTTTTATCAACAACTGCTTTAAAAACGTTGTAGATATTATCTTGGCTGGGCTCGCTATTACAAGCTGTAAGGATAAAAGTAGTAAAGATCAAAGTTGGAATACAGTATTTTTTCATGTTTTTAATCTCATTCCATGTGGCAGTAAATAATTTTTGCTAATTATCTTTGTGAAAAGAGTACCCGGTCAGAATATGCTTTTTTAGCAACAAGCCGGAAAATTATGAGACTGCTTAAAAAAGTAATGACAGTAATCAAGTCGCTTCCAGAGAACTTGGCAGCTAACCATGAGATGAACAGGACCGCGACCATACTAATCACTGCAATTCTCCCTGGACATTCACCGTATGTGATTGTTGCATGGCAGCCAGTGCAAATGCTGACACCATGCTGGCTTTCCTTAAAGCAGAACGGGCACTTCACTGTTTTGTGTTCCATAGAAACCTTTAAAGTTGAACAACTAATCCTCTCTTCAAGGATTCTCGATGACCGACTCTCTTTAGTAAAATTGCTTGTACCGATCGATGAATACACCATGATAGGTAAAATCTATCATAAGTATGTTATCGATCTGTATTAACGATCAAAATTGTGTTGACTAAACGAAAATTTATTACTAAAGATAGAGTGCTGTTAAGAAAGATATTTGCAACTGACTGTCTATAAATGAATTTTTCTTTCTTTATGTAGAAGTCGGGTTGCATAGAGTTTTGAGAATCCAGAGAGGGGTTTGTGAAGAATGCTCTTCCCATAACTTCTGAGAAGCTCAATGTATTGCTTTAGGGAAGCAAGCCACCTAAGGAAAAGGAGATGCTTTTGTTGTGTGACTGCATTCTTTTGAAGAATCTTTTCTACGATTTCGTTTCGTTTGTCTTCTCTGATCTGTAGTTCCAGTTCGGCAATTTTTTCACTTATGCTTTCCCTTGGAATATCCGTTGCTGCAACATATTTTGCAGGAGCAGGAGCAGGAGC
>NZ_CAWMEB010000061.1:0-956 GCF_963866145.1 Xenorhabdus sp. NBAII XenSa04 | reverse complement strand
GAAGGCCTGATAAAGGGCGGAGAACTCTTTCGTCAGGACAGCCAGCGACCAGCCGTCAGAGATAATATGGTGCTGGGTCACCAGCAGAATATGGTGTTGATCCGCGAGTTTCAGTAATTGGGCGCGGACTAACGGCCCTTGCGCAAAATCAAAATCCTGCCGGGCTTCCGCCTGTGTTGCCGCTTCCAGTGCCATTTGTTGCGCTGCCGGGGATAACGGGCTGAGATCGTGGTATCTCAGGGCAAAGCCCCGGCCCGCTTCACTGATAATCTGGCGCGCTTCCCCGTCGATAACGCTGATTGTGGTGCGCAGAATTTCATGACGGGCGACGATGCGATCCAGGGCGGCTTGCAGGGCGGCCAGATTTAAAGCGCCGTGCAGTTCTAAGCCGCCGGCGATGTGATAGGCGGCCTGCGCGGCGCTGTCCAGTTGGGCCAGGAACCATAGCCGTTGCTGAGCCCAGGAAAGGGGTAACGGCTGTTGGCGGTCCGCAGGTAAAATCAGTGGCTGGACGGATTGGGCGGCCTGCACCAGTGACGGGGCTAAATCGGCCAGTACCGGGTGAGTGAACAGATCTTGCAGTGTCACTTCCAGGTTCAGTTTCTCCCGTAAACGGGCAGCGACCTGTACAGTCAGTAACGAATGCCCGCCCAGTTCAAAGAAATTATCATGGCGGCCGATTTGCTCTGCGCCCAATAAATCCTGCCAGATTTCAGCCAGTGTCTGTTCAATTTCACCCTGTGGTGCGGCATATTCACGGCGCACAAGTGCAGCACTGTCGGGGGCGGGCAGGGCGTTGCGATCCAGTTTGCCATTCGGGGTCACAGGGAAGGCGTCTAAAATGATATAAGCGCCGGGCAGCATATAGTCCATCAGGCGGGTGCTGAGCTGTTCACGCAATGGCACCAGATCCAGCGTAATTTCAGGCTGTGGCACCAGATAGGCCACCAGACGCT
>NZ_CAWMEB010000060.1:0-10066 GCF_963866145.1 Xenorhabdus sp. NBAII XenSa04 | reverse complement strand
CTATTTTGAAAGCTTATTTAGAGCTTTTAATGTTGCAAATATTTCCTCAAGATTAAGGTCAATTAAGCTAATCTCACCTTGCAACTTGTAATATTCTTTCGGCTTAATTCCTGCGTGAAAGTGAAGAATGTTCTTCTGCCAATCACTATACATTGCTAGATAGCTAAATGAATCAAGAACCTTACCCCAGCCATTGTCTTGATCTATATAGAAAGGTAAATAGAGGCTAGCCGGTTTAGCTTTTTCCTGTACAGCGGTTTTCTTCACAACCAGTTCTAAATTAAAATCAAAAATGTCACTGACAACTTCAGCTATATCTGAACGAGAGTTAGACGTAACTAAATGTTTTTGTCCTTCAGTGATGTCAAAGATAGAAATACGCTTATTATGACGAATAAAAACATAATCACGCTCTTTAACATTAATAATTACTTTTGAAATAAAGTTGTCAATTTTCCATTTTTTATCGAGACGAACATCAGCTCCCAGCGTATGGTATAACATCTTAATAAAGCTGGATTTTCCAGTGTCATTTTCACCTGAGATAATATTTACATCTGGAGAAAATTCAAAAAAGAACCCTTTTTTATCACGAAGGGATAATATGTGAGCACTTTTGAAGTAGATGCTTTTCATTTCTCACCTTCCTCTAATAGCTTCTGGATTATTGAATAGACAACGATACATTCTTTTTTTCCAGGCGTTAGTGCCATTGTATAATCCGAACAAAGCACATCAATATTGATCATAGTTATATCTAGGTACTGTTTTAGATCTGTATCAATTTTATCTTGATCGTAAAAATTGATTGCATATTCTAAATATACACTTGCTGGATTTTTTGTGTTCTTGTTTAAGTCGATACAAACCTGTAAGAAGGCTGCTTTCAACTGTATGAGTTGTAGTGCACTCTTGCTCAAATTTTTAAAAATAGATTCAGCCATCTTCCAATCAGGCATTAGACTGTTACTAATATTTAGAGAGTCAATAACACTATTGAATGCTTTAGATGAAAAACCTTTTCGGGAGACTAGATCCATAAAGCTGGTAATATCCGCTGATTTGAACTTCGACTTCTGTCTACATTCTGATTCAAGTAAAGTTGCCAATGCATTAGCACTTAGCGTTGTATTTTCGCCATATTTTTTGCTTAAAAAATCGCATAACTTTCCTTTTAGGTGCGTCATGTGATCATCTAGGCTAAGAGAAGATTGAATGAATTTCAAAGCGGACAGATCAATATACTCTTCTGCTAACTCTATTTGGTCTTTGATTGCTTGTTTAAACGTATCTTGATGTTTACTTTCTATACTAATTGCATCAAAGCAAGTCTTCCCTCCCGCCTTAGGATGGAAGCTAAACGAGGCATTAGTTACAAATAGCAGCTTAGGTGTATAACTTAAAAAATTTTTCTGATGCAAGAACAACTTACCAATAATTGATATTGGTTTTTTGTCTGTGGTATTTTGTAATCTAGTGACTGTCCAATTTGATTCTCTGGTCTTGACCTGAGCAAAAATCAAATCTTGGGGATGATCTTCACTATCAATGATGAGTACATCATCGTGATATTCGAAGATGAACACATAATCCCTTCCATCTAGTTCATATTCCAACATTTGTGATAGTGCCCAACAAGTCTGATAATCAAACCCTCGTTGCGCGATTTCACCACCTCTTTCAGACTGCGGAATACTAATCAAAGCTTCAGCTAAACTCATAAACTTCCTTACGCTTTGCTACATGGATTTACTCAATCAATATTTATATAATTGGGCGCACATAATAGCATTGTGTCGTAGGAACTGTACCCACTTAAGGTAAATAATGCTTTGTTTTTACTTAAACTTTGATGTGCGCATGGTTTTCCTGACTAGGTAAACAAAAAGAAACCAATTGGAAGCGTATGGTATATCTCATTTTTTAGTTATATTTAACTTATTAAAGAATTTCTCAAAGATTGTTGGGGCAAGCTCCTTGTTTTTATTAATTCAAATTTTCCATCTTTTTTAATCCAAACTACTTGAGTGAATGCAATGCTTCTAAAACAGTTATGTCCAGAAATGAGTTAGCGATAACATAGGAATAATCGCCTAAGATTCAAGATTGCTTTGCTCATATTCCAATGACCAGAGCAGCAGACCGTGTATGCTCCAATACAACTTATTCGCCCTCAATATTCTGGTAATACACCTGCTTAATATAACGTCCGCGCCCGTCGCCATGACCTAAATCCATCGACACCAGTGCCAGCGCTTCCTGCTCGCTGAATCCTTGCGCTATATAATGTTCCCCGGATTGCTGAGCAAAATGATAACGCATACTGTGTGGCGCTTTATTGCCGCTCAGTCCCGCACGTCTGACAATATAGCGGTAGCGGTCTATGGCCTGCGTGATCGTCGGTTTATCAATCAGTTTTCCGCCACGCCCGGTCTGCTCGCGTTCAGCATAAGCAATCGCGTGTTGCAGGGCTTCCCGATCTAATATCAATGTCTGCCGTGGACGTCCACCTTTGGTGCCAAACACCACCCGCACAGAGGTATGCCCGCTTTCCAGTGATTTTTTCCAGGTCGCTAACGATTTGTAGGCTTCCACCGCTTCTTTGGTACGCAACCCCAGCACATACGCCAGTTGCATCACCGCCGCGACACGCCGGTCTTTTTGTTCCACCTGCTGAAAAATGTTCCGGAACGCAGACGGTGCCAGCGCCATTTTCGTTCCCTTGCGGCTCATCTCAGCGATACCCAATGCCCGGTTACTCAGGCGGACATTATCGGGATCAGCCAGCTTGTGCTTTCCCGCCTGCGCTAAAATGGCTCGCAGCACCGACATTTCATTTTGCAGTGTCCGATAACTGAGATTGTTGGCTTTGCGTTCAGCGATGTAGCGCTCAATATATTTCACCTTCAGGCTATCCATTTGGCGGAGTTTGATGCCATTGTCTTTCAAATAATCAAGGAACTGCCGGGCAATCCGCGCCCGATCCGCCACCGTAACAAAACTTCCGCCCGCTTGTCGGGCATGCGTGATAAAGACTTTTCTGAACTGCTCAACCTTTGAACGTGTCGATCCCTGCGCCATTCCCGCCTCTCTTGCTACTTTTTCATTTTTAGTCGTTTTTAAAACAATTCCCTGCGTGTCGGTTCAGGTTCACCGTTCCGTGGTGCGTCAGACAATGTGTAGCAGGGCGGGATTGTGTTGAGTTATTGCAGGAGCTCGCGACGTGCTCAGCACAGCGATGACATGCTCCCCGTTCAGGGCCTGATCAGTTCAGGATGAACGCCTCATTATCTTGACGTGATTCATTTCTCCTTAATTTTTACTGCATCAGCCTGCAATCAGGCAGTGGGTTGAAAATCCGATAGGACAATCGTTTATCCATCAGACAACAGGGTGGTTAATAGTCTGTTTTACGTGGTTTCACTGAGTAATGCGGGATTCAAATCGGTCGTAAAGCCAGACCGGATGGGCTCTGGACGTTTGCCGCTTTGCGGCGTCACTTGGTAATCGCTGCGCTTCAACACAAGTGACGCCACGCCGTTTTCGGGACGTTTATCGTGATGAATTAAAACGCAGATGAATGTTGTTCCGATGAAAACAGTATCGTTTAACGTAAGACAGAGCATGTCCTGCTCGGTTATGTGAATAGCCGGTGGTGAACACACCGGGAGACTTTCATCATCAGACGGAGGGTTAGGTGTCCGAGGATATCTGCTTCCAAAAGTGCGCAGATGTACCGCAATGCTTGCACTCCCTTTCAGGCTACGGGAGTTTTTACCTCGCCATCTAACTAATAGGTAATCCTTGCAGGCGATTAGATCACTGATATTCATGATTGATTATACTCAGTAAGACATTCGAGAGCTATTACTTCTGCCAAGGTATATTGCCATCTATCCGGATGCGGGACTCATTAAGTGATCTGCTTGAATGAAAATATGCAACACCCATTATTTTGTTTCACATACCAACTATGCTTTGTTTTTCTTACACATAATTTTGCTTTAGATGGCACCTTCTGTATCACTATTTACCCGAACATGTGCGCAAATTGCTTTGGTTACGACACGTTTTTATTCATTATGTCCTCAATATCTTCACTTATCCAAGTTGCTACCTCCAGCCATCCAAATATCATGCCGTATGGTAAGAGTAGTGGGTTTCCACAGCTCGTATTATTCTCACTGAAACAGCACTAAGGCATAATCGTCATTTGTAAGACTCTATAACCAATATTGTTTTCTCCTATTTTTGCTGTTTAGTTGATGTCGAGAGACGATTCCCTACAGGGTCATAGTCATATTTATTTGTACTGACCTGATCTGTTGTATCTGAAATCAGACGTCCAAGGCTGTCATAGGTATATGTGATAGTACTCTGTATTTCGGTATCTTGTGTTTCGATATTTTGTAGTTCATTACTCTGAATTTCAGTCATATTAGCTTGAAGCGATGGAACAATCATAAAATTTATCAAGACAAGTACCATGAACATTACTATGGTTATAATAGATTTTTCTTGGCTATTTTTTAACATATTATGAATCCTCCAAAAATAATATTTTATTTAAAATAATATAAGCAACATATATTTTCGAAAGTACATCAATTCAAATTTTCAAATAAATCTTTAACGAAAATATTTCGCACCTGCTTTAAATAATCAATAAAACAACAATAAACTTCATCGCGATATCGTTATCTTGGCTTTAATTTAATGATACTTGCCTAATTTTTACATTAAAAAAATATCATTAGATGTCAGCGGATAAACATATTTTGAAAAACATATTTATTTACATTTCAGAATTAAAATTCAAATCTTTAATGGAATATATTTTATCTATTTTTAAAAAATATTTTTTGGAGGATACCGATATGTTTCAAAAGTTATATCAACTCCCATTTTGTTTAGGGATACTCTTATTGACGAGTTTGGGGAATAACGCTTTCGCTGAAACCGCCACAAGCTCGGAGTCCCCTACAGTTGGCATGCTGAATATGCCACCTGTCACACCGCAAGAAGCAGCTGAATATCTTAACAAACGTGTTGTTCCGTCTTCTTCTTTGCCCCGACATACGAAAGCAGAGAAATATTCCAGCGCGCAGGAATATACCGAAAAAGAAGGTAGAGTAAGGCTCAATGTTGATACGGTATTGGGTCATGAGCCACCAGCTGGGACTATCACAAAGTATGGCTTCAAGCGTGCTGATTTAGCACCCGAATCTTCCTCTGTAATAAAACGTTCAGAAAATACCGACGGTTCAGGTACAGCCACAACAGTAATTATCAAAAAAAACCAAACCTCACCTGCGCAGATTACAACTATAGAACTGCCTGAAATTCGTGCAAATAAAGAAATTTTAACTAAATAAATGTTGCCATGAATTTATTTTATTCTGCACTCGGCAGTTTTTTAACAAGGATTGCTTATCATGAATAAACTTCTTAAATTCTTGTCCCAAATTTCATTCGCTTTATTCGTTTTTCTCGTCTCTTTCGCAAGCCTTGCTTCAACAAAAGTCCCATTTCAAACAACATCAAATCTTACTAATACCTTAGCATGTACGCCTCCGCCAGCCGATCCGGAAATCAGGGATCTCGCGCGTGCGCTTAATTACAATCTCGATCTAATTTATGAGTATGTCTATTACGGTATTGATTACTCGCCGACATTCGGCCTGAAGAAAGGCCCGTTGGGTACTTTCCTTGATCGGCGAGGCAATAATATGGATCAGAATACCCTGTTTGTCACACTGTTGCGCCAGTCCTGTATCAAGGCGGATTATCGCTATGGTGTCTCAACTATCCCGGCTGAAATGATAGCCAATCTGCTTGGTGTCGAAAATAATGTTACCCTTTTGGCCAATAACCTTGGAAATAGTGGTATCCCTGCCTGTGTAAAGATAGAAGGTAACGACCAGTGTGTTAAGACTGGTGGACAGGCAAAAACAGTTAACCTTCAGCATGTTTGGACAGAAGTCACGTACGACGGTAAAACCTATCAACTGGATCCCTCATTTAAATCGTACCAACACTTTACACCCATCAATGCAGCATCAATAATGGGCTTCGACAAACAGGAATTTTTGACTGCTGCAGCAAAAGGCGCTTCTTCCATTCCCGGTGTACCTGCCAATATTAATTCGATCAGAAATCTGAATAGAGACAATATCCGGGCAAAACTCAATGCCTACGCAGAAATGCTTGCCAATGAAATTGGTAAAAAATACCCCGACAAATCCATGACAGAGATTTTTGGTGGACGCAAGATTACAAACACAAATTATCTTACATCTTTTTCTGCTAACGGTAGTACACTTTGTACAGAAATAGAAACTTGTTTACCTGTACCGAATACGCTTAGGAGCGCTTTTACAGTAAAAATTTCTGACTCACCATCATCTCCTGCTTCTATCAATATGACGTTTTACGCCGATCAGATATCAGGCAAGCGTCTGACTTTAGACTATAACAACGCCAATCAGCCCGTTTTGACATTGAATGGCACTGTTATTGCTACAGGAAGTACAACCAAAACAGAAACACAACTCATCACTACAACACTGTCAACCCCCTATGTCGCTAGCTATGATAACTATTCAGGACGAAATGTTGTCAAAACAGGTGGGACCTATTCCATTATTCTGGCTGCCGGCGAAATTGGTCGTGACACACTCACCCATTATCAAAATACAGCCGTTAGGGCACAGGCTGCAGGAAAGGCCGATACATCTGAAGCAGTACTAGGGGCGGGTCTTGCTGCTATCGGATATGCTTACTTGAGCCAGTCCCACAGTTCGGATTTGCTTGCCGCCAATCTTGGTGGTTTTAATGGTAAGCACCACTTTACAGTCGGGGTTGCCGGATATAATGGGAGCGTCTATGTGGATTTTCCCGTTCAGCTTGTAAGTAGTGCAGGTAAAACGCTCTCTTTTTCTCCCGATGATCTGACAGGTATTACATTCAACAGCGCCATTCGTCAAAGTTCTCTGGAATCCAGCAGTGTCAAACAGCTTCAGGAAGTCGAGGCGGTTTCAACCACGCGCATGTTTGACTATTCTAACACAAGCGGCATCGGCTTTCTTGAGGCCACTTTGCCAAACTGGTCTTCTGTCAAACCCCTCCTAGTTAACTGGGATACTTCATCTCTTGCTGATATGGAAGCGTATCTAACAGAAAAAGGAGGAGATCATCGTAAAGTTTTTGTACCACAAAATGGTTCACGCACAGTCAATGCCTGGAGTGGAAATGGTTATTACCTGCAGGAAAATGACAGAGCAAAACTAAAAAATTCCATCGCATTTAAAATCAGTGGCGGGTTTAAAGGCGGTTTTGCCTCTGAAAAAAGATCCTGGATGAGCGATAAATGGAATATGGTCAAGGCAAGTGCTCAATCAGCCTATCAGGCTTTCAAGAGTGTTGACCCTATCGATCTTCGTAGCGGTTATTTTCTTTACGATCACGAGGATATCAGTACAGGATCTGCCTCCTATCCTTTCGGGTTGACACTCACCCGTAGCTATAATTCTGGTCAAAAAAACACAAAAACAGCGCTTGGCTATGGATGGCGTCATAATTTCATGCTGAGCGCCAAACGTGACAGTGACCCTTATGAAGCCTTCGGGCAATATAACCCCTTAGCGGCCGTGACATCCATTGTTGCCACACAGGTTATACAAGATCTGGAAACCGATCCGACGCTGACTAATACAGCAATTTCCTCGATTATTGGCAGTTGGTTGATGGATCAATTGGTAGATAATGCCATTACCGTTCAAACCAACGAGGGAACACGAAAATTTATTAAAATTCCGACTGCCTCCGGAGGTGTTACTTTTGTTCCCCCGCCCGGTGATGGCTCAACCTTGATCCTCGGAGAGGGGAATGCCGTTACCATCACAGACAAAACGGGTGTTGTCACACGCTTTGATAAAGAAGGGGATATTCAGTCCTGGGAGGATAAAAACAAAAATACGGTGACCTTTACCTATTCAGGTACAGGAAAAAATAAAAATTTAATAACCGTTTCCAATGGCATGGGGCGAAAGCTTGAGTTCTCCTATAGTGGCAATAATCAGCTAACATCGGTTTCAGACGGTTCCCGTTTGGTCAGCTATGGTTATGACGGAAATGATAACCTGCTAAACTTTCAAAACTCGCTTAACGCCATCTATCGCTATGGTTATGAAGGTTTAGGTCTGCTCGCGACCCTGTATAACCCTGCCTTCCCTGAAACAACTACGGTCAGAAATACTTATGATCATTCAGGGCGCATTCAAACTCAGGCCGACCCTTTTGGCAATCTCTGGTATTACCTCTTTGCCAATGAAACCCGGACACAAGAAACAGATCCTCTCGGTAATAGTCGCGTTATTTATTATGACAGAAATGGCAACATGTTAGCTGACTTTAACCAAACAGGGGCTGCAACACGTTATACCTATAACGGCATAGGGCTGCGTACACAGGTTGTTGGTCCTCGCGGTTTATCAGAAAGTTTTACTTATGATGATAAAGCCAATATTTTAACAAAAACCATTTCTCCGACTCCACAATCTGTCGATGCTATAACCGGAAAACCTGCCGAGCCAATTACCGAAAAATGGACTTATTCCGCCCTTTCCCTGCCACTCACCCATACTGATTTTTTAGGCAGAGTGACAAAATATAACTATGACGGACAAGGCAATCTTACTCGAATAACGCAACCTGAGGTCTCAAAACCCGGCATAGATGGCACACATTCCCCCATAACCTTGACCTCCTATAACGCCCAGGGTTTACCTTTAACGACAACCGATCCAGAAGGACGCGTAACCCAAAATACCTATGACCCGCAATCGCTTGATCTCATTTCAACAATAGTCGATCCGGGAACAGGGCATTTAAACCTGACCACAACCTATGCTTATGATGCTGCTGGCAATAAAACAGAACAAAAAGATCCAAAAGGTTTTACAACCCACTACCTTTACGATACTGAACGCCGTTTGGTGCAAGTGACTGCTCCACAAGGCCTTGGCATTACGCAATATGTTTACGATGCCAATGGCAACCTCAGTGAAACAAAAATTGCAACCGGTGATGCTGAATCGCCCTTTCTTATCACAAAAACACAATATAATGAAGCCAATAACCCAATTATCGTCACTGAGCCGGATGGCAAAACAACGACGACAGCTTATGATACCTTAAACCGTGTGGATACAGTCACGTCGTCATCGGGACGGCGTACCCGCGCAACCTATGATGCTGCTTCACGCCCCGTCAAGATTACTGATGAAATTACCAGTCATCATGATGCCTCTATCACGAAAAATCTTGGTACGGTTGTACGGGAAACCCGCAGCTATACTCCGGGTGGTCTTCTCGCAACACTGACTGATGCCAACAACAATACAACCCTCTATAAATATGACGCCTTTGAACGCCAATCTGAACACTATTACCCTGATGGCTCTTATGATATGTATGTGTTCAATGCTGTGGGGAAAGATATTGTTTTTCAGCGCCGCGATGGAAGCCAAATCTGGTATGAATATGATAATCTTGACCGGATCATAAGCAAAAAACCGGATAATCAGTCTGTTATCAGTTATGAATATGATTATAGCGGGCGAATTCTCTCCCTTACCCCCAGTACCAATCCGGAGTTTGCCGTTTCTTACACTTATGATACGGCAGGAAGAACCCGTTCTGAAACAACGGCAATATTCGGCACTACGCAATTCACACTTGATAATAATGGCAACCGTTTTTCCATGGCGCTGCCCTCCCTTGCCGGTGGACTGAATGTTTCCAATGTTTATGATGCCTTGAACCGTATGACTGGGGTTTATCAAGGCCCGCCAACAGCCGCAACGCCTCTTGCTCACTATGGCTATGATCCGGCAGGCAGGCGTATTGTTGCGGTTTATGGTGATCTTCAACAGCCTCTTGCAAAAAAGGAGCTGGCGTATAATCAAACAAGCCTGCCTACAACGATATCCCATCAGTGGAATGGCTCGCAGCTAAACATCGGTTATCAGTACAACGCTGATCGCCAGAAAACACACGTAAGCCT
>NZ_CAWMEB010000059.1:0-11682 GCF_963866145.1 Xenorhabdus sp. NBAII XenSa04 | reverse complement strand
TGTGCTCTTCCGATCTATCCACCAGACGATCTATGGCCTGAATTGCCCCGCGAGTATGTAATGTTGACAGAACCAAGTGCCCAGTTTCAGCGGCTGTCAATGCTAACCGGATCGTTTCCTTATCACGCAATTCTCCTAGCAGGATTACATCAGGATCTTGCCGTAATGCCCCTTTTAATGCAGTTTGATAATCTGGCACGTCTTTCCCGATTTGCCTTTGCTGTATTAAACAGTTCCGGCTTCGGTGTACAAATTCTATCGGGTCTTCCAACGTGACAATGTGTTTTCTGACGTGATTATTGAGAGCATTAATCATCGCTGACAATGTCGTCGATTTACCGCTTCCGGTTGCTCCTGTCACTAATATCAAGCCATTTTCTGTCAGATTATTTTCTTCCTGTAAAATAAGGCGCTGGATAACTTCTGGAGCATATAGTTGTTCCAATGTCGGGCACTTATCAGGAATTAACCGTAGCACCAATGAAATATGATCTTGTTGATAGAACAGATTTCCTCTTAGCCGCCGTTTATCCTGCATTTCTACGACAAAATCGACATGCCCGATTATCTGTAACTGTTGCTGCTGTTCTTCAGGCAATACGGCTTTGCTCCATGCCATAATGAAATCACCATCAATTTCTGATAGTTGTGTTTGCGGATACAACATATCATTGATGCGCAAAATTGGCACTTGCCCGACACAAAGATGCAGATCGGAAGCATTATGCTTTACACTAAGGGCCACTAATTTTTCCATATTCATTTTTTAATCTCCTGAGTTTCTTATGCACAATATTGAACAAAATCTTCACGATGTCAGGAACCACATCATACTTGCAGCTCAAAAATGCGGACGTTCTCCAGAAGAAATTACGTTACTTGCAGTCAGTAAAACCAAACCTGTGGAAGCTATCGCAAAAGCTATAGTTACAGGTCAACGGGAATTTGGTGAGAATTACGTTCAGGAAGGCGTTGAAAAAATTCAACAGCTTGCTAACCACGACGATTTAGTGTGGCACTTTGTAGGCCCTTTGCAGTCTAATAAAAGCCGTCTGGTAGCCGAACATTTTGACTGGTGTCATACCATTGACCGTTTGAAAATCGCCCAACGCTTGAGTGAACAACGGCCTAAAAGGCTGGCTCCACTGAATGTTCTGATCCAAATTAATATCAGTGGGGAAAGCAGTAAATCAGGTATTCTTTTGGAAGAACTGGAGGAACTGGCAGCAATTATCAATTCTCTGCCTAATCTGGTATTACGTGGTTTGATGGCTATTCCTGCACCAGAAAGTGATTTTGAACGACAAACAGACGTTTTTCGCCAAATGGAACAAGCATTTATTAAATTAAAGGCACAATATTCACAAATAGATACACTTTCTATGGGAATGACTGATGATATGGAAGCAGCTATCGCTTGCGGATCAACTTTAGTACGCATTGGAACAGCAATTTTCGGTGCCCGCCAATATAGCTCTGCCAAATTAACTGAACAAAATTAACCAGATATTATTCGAGGTGATTCTTCATGGAAAATAAAAAAATCACTTTCATCGGTGCTGGAAATATGGCTCATGCCATCATCGCCGGATTGGTCAAAAAAGGTTATCCTGCCGAACTTATCACTGTCTGCTCACCAAGTACGACTCGCCGTGATGTCTTGGCTGGAAAATATGGCGTTAACAGCCAAAGTGACAATATTCGCTATGCTCAAGAGGCAGAGGTTGTTGTGCTAGCAGTTAAGCCTCAAATGATGGAAGAAGTTTGTGGTCCCTTGCGCTCACAGGTAAATTTCGACCAAAAACTCGTTCTTTCCATTGCTGCCGGCATTCCTGTTTCCCGCTTTTACTTATTTCTGCAAGATAATCTCAATATTATCCGTATCATGCCAAATACCCCGGCTCTGATTGGGCAAGGGATCAGCGGAATGTTCGCTCCTGAACAGGTCAACGAGTCTGATCGCCAATTTGCTGAATCATTGATGAATAGTGTCGGTAAAGTCTGTAGGGTTGAGAATGAGGATCATATCAACAATATTATTGCGGTCGCAGGAAGTGCCCCGGCTTATTTCTTCCTGTTTATGGAATCGATGCAGCAGGAAGCTGAACGTTTGGGCTTTGACAGCCAGACGGCCAGAGAACTTGTCCTGCAAACGGCCATTGGTTCAGCTAAACTTGCTGAATCACAGGCAGAACTTCCTTTTTCTCTTCTGCGCGAACAGGTAACATCTAAAGGGGGAACAACTGCTGAAGCATTACGTATTTTTTACGAAAGCAATCTGCCGGAAATTGTATCCCAAGCCATGCAAGGAGCAATCCGCCGGGCACAGGAAATGGAAAAATTATTTTAAATCAATCAAATGTAATTTAATCAGGGCTGCTACATGCAATTCTTAAACTTTCTCTTTTTTACGGTTCTGGACTTATATACCGCAGTTTTACTGCTTCGGGTCTGGATGCAGTGGGCGCGTTGCGATTTTTATAATCCATTCTCACAATTTATCGTCAAAATCACCCAACCGGTAGTGCGTCCATTGCGTAGAGTTATCCCCGCTATTGGCCCTATTGATTCAGCCTCAGTTGTTTTAGCTTACTTGCTTGTTCTTATCAAAATGTTACTCCCTTTCTGGTTAGCAGCAGGACAATTCTTACTACCTTCTGCCATGATATTCCTGCTTGGGTTAATCGAACTGCTTACTGCCGCTGGAAAATTGGTATTTTGGCTTGTCATCGTCCGCGCATTATTGAGTTGGATCAGCCAGGGACGTAATCCTGTTGATTATGTTCTATTCCAACTGACAGAACCGCTGATGGCACCGATCCGTCGAATTATCCCTGCAATGGGGGGGATCGATTTCTCAGCCATGATTGTTATATTGATCCTGTATGCACTAAACGCTCTCCGTTATGATGTTTTGGCGTGGTTAGTTCCGGCCTTAATTGGTCAATAAATAATAAGTTAATTGGATAATAACAATGCAGAAAGTTGTTCTCGCTACGGGAAATGCAGGCAAAGTACGTGAACTGGCTGGTTTGCTGGCTGACTTTGGTTTAGATATCGTAGCCCAAACTGAATTGGGCGTGGACTCGGCAGATGAAACAGGTCTGACATTTGTTGAAAATGCCATCATCAAAGCTCGCCATGCTGCTGCTGTCACAGGTTTACCCGCCATTGCTGACGATTCAGGGTTATCAGTCAATGTGTTAGGTGGTGCTCCGGGCATCTACTCAGCCCGTTATGCGGGAACTGATGCCTCCGACCAAGATAATATGGAAAAATTGCTGGAAGCTATGCGCGATGTCCCTGATGCACAACGCCAGGCACAATTTAATTGCGTTCTGGTCTATTTACGTCATGCAGAAGATCCAACTCCTCTGGTTTTCCATGGTCGCTGGTCTGGTGTTATCAGCCGGGAGCCTGCCGGAAGCAGCGGTTTTGGTTATGATCCCATTTTTTATATACCAGAATTTGGCTGTACAGCAGCAGAGCTGAGTCGTAAGCAAAAAAGTGCTGTTTCACATCGTGGACAAGCCTTAAAAATGCTGTTGGAAGCTATGCGTAATGCTTAAATTACCACCACTTAGTCTCTATATTCATATTCCCTGGTGTGTACAGAAGTGCCCTTATTGTGATTTCAATTCACATGCGTTAAAGGGGGATGTACCACATCAGGAATATGTCGAACATCTGCTGGCTGATTTACGTAATGACCTCCCCATGGTTGATGGTCGTGAGGTATCGACGATCTTTATCGGCGGTGGTACACCTAGCTTACTAAGCGCTGAAGGAATGCAACGATTACTTGATGGAGTAAGGGATTCACTGCCACTTTCCCCACAAGCAGAAATTACCATGGAAGCTAATCCGGGAACCATTGAAGCTGATCGTTTTAGTGCCTATCAACAAGCGGGTATTAACCGGATTTCAATAGGAGTACAAAGTTTCGGCTCTGACAAACTCATCCGCTTAGGGCGCATCCATGGCCCGGAAGAAGCTAAACGAGCGGCACGATTGGCGGATGGGCTTGGATTACGTAGTTTTAATCTTGACTTGATGCACGGTTTGCCTAACCAGACACTGAATGAAGCACTGAGCGATTTGCGCCAGGCCATTGAACTTTCTCCGCCCCATCTGTCCTGGTATCAGTTGACGATTGAACCCAATACCAGTTTCGGTTCTCGCCCACCAATTCTGCCAGATGATGATGCACTATGGGATATCTTCTCTCAAGGTCACCAATTATTAACATCGGCAGGCTATCAGCAGTATGAAACATCAGCATATGCCAAACCGGGTTATCAATGTCAGCATAACCTCAATTACTGGCGTTTTGGCGATTACCTGGGAATTGGCTGTGGTGCACATGGAAAGATTTCGTTTACAGATGGGCACATCCTGCGCACGGTGAAAACCAAACATCCGCGCGGCTATATGCAGGGACGTTATTTGGATCAACAAAATCAGGTGGATAATGAAGATCGTCCATTTGAATTTTTCATGAATCGTTTTCGTCTGCTGGAAGCAATGCCACGGCAACATTTCAGCCAATTTACTGGACTACCAGAAAACGCTATCCGTCCACAAATCGATAAGGCGCTGGCGAAAGGCTATATCACTGAAAACGATACGCACTGGCAAATTACTAAGCACGGCAAACTATTCCTGAATTCACTGTTGGAATTGTTTCTGTAGAAAGCCGTTCTTGTAGAAAACCATTCTGGTAAAACCCGTCTTATAAAAATAAGGCTGCACCTAAAAACCAAAGGAGCAGCCTTATTTGATCATGTAAGAAAATAGATTAATGTGTATGGTTACAATGCATCAGCAACAGCATTCACCTGACGTGTCAAACTATCTAACCCACCACCAGACAGATACCATAAATCAGATTGCAGATAGACTATTTTGCCATTTTTATAGGCGTTAGTTGATTTCACCTGTTCAGTTTCAAACTGGGCTTTTGTCAATTCCCCCGCCCCAATTGCTTTACTGCGATCGATAATAAAAATCACATCAGGATTTGTCTGCGCAATCATTTCTGGTGTAACAATGCGGCTCTTATCGTTATCTGATTTAGGTGGCAATTCTGCACGTTGTGTTTTTACCACATTGTAAACAATTGCTTGATTATTCGGATATAATTCACCAGCATTGTGCAGTAAAACCAATACCTTACTATTTGACGATTTTGCTTTTTCCTGCGCTACCGCAATGGTTTTCTCCAAATCAGCCAAATGAGTTTTCACTGCATCCTGTTTATTAAGTAATTCACCCAATAACTTAATGTTACTTTCCACAGATGGCAGGTAGTTTTTACTGTCCGTACTTAAATCTATAGTTGGTGCAATTTGCGATAAACGATCATAAAAAGATCTCTGACGCCCGGTGATCACAATCAAGTCCGGTTTGATTTCAGCCAATTTTTTCAAATCTGGTGATTTCATTCCTCCGGCATCATGCATATTTTCAGATACGCTACTGCGCACATATTCGGGCAAACTTTCCTCAGGCAATGCAACAACACGTTCGGCTAACCCTAACTTTGCCATGGAATCGTAAGTACCAAAATCAAATAAAACCACTCTTTCTGGGTTTTTCTTAACTTTAGTTTCACCGGAAAAATGTTTTATTGTGACATACTCACCAGACTGAGCCATTACTGAATTTGGCGTAAATGTTACGGATTGCTGGCTAAATGCGGAATGGCTAGTGACAGAAAACAATGAAGCTAAAACAATCGGCAGGATCTTTTTCATTGTGGCACCTGAATTAATCATGTGAATAAGGAAATGATTTGCATTCTAGAGACCAAACATAGGATGTCAATCAAATAAGAATCAATTTCATATTGATTCTTATTTGATATAAACCATATTGTGATTTAGTTGATAGAATTCAATAGGTTGATACGTAACTGTTCCAGCTTATCCGCTTTATTACACACCTCTTCTCTAAAGCGTTTCAGCTCTTTTTCCTGTTTTTTCCATTCTGCATCAAAGCTATTTTGTGCGCTCCCCAATCCACCAAGGAGAGACATTAGCATCTGTTTGCCGTCACCATTCTGATTACTCGTATTACGGCTCATTTCATTAATGCTGTCCTGCAAAATACCACCCAAACTCTGTTGGATAAGGTTCTGCCCTTCTGTTTCTGCCTGTTTGATTACCTGATAATTGAAGGCAATGCCATTAGGGCGGGTTTCCAGTACCTTATCAATTTGCTTATTCAGACCAGATTCCAATTGGGTCAAGCGGACACGAATATTGCTATCCTTTCCCATTGTTTCAGCAACAACTTTATCCAGAGCCTGACGCGCGTCTGCTAAATGACTTAAAGCCTCTTTCTTCACCCAGGGCAAATCCTGACGGATAAGTTGCTGATATTGTTTCGCTTTGCTGCGTTGATCAACATTCAGTGATAATGTTTTACCATTGCGAAGCACAGAGCCATCAGGCAGAATTTTCAGGTTGTCGTTTTCGCCAATCATCTGGACAGATTCTGGTGTAACAATAATGTCATCTTTAAGTGTCGTCCGGCATTCTGAACCCGCTTGCCCCTGAGCAACAAATAACAGCGATGCAGCAATCACAATTTTTCGTAACATACATTCTCCTGGTATCCTCGGCTTTGCGATCCCTTACTCATTATCATGGGGCTCCCGCAATTATCTGCTAAGGTTTCAAATTAAAAAATAGAGCGCCCGATACGTTCGGCTAATTTTTCCAGTGCTGCGCAACCTGCCAGAGAGTTGCCCGAACGATCCAGTTCAGGAGCCCACACTGTAACAGTGAATTCTCCCGGAACCACACAGACAATTCCTCCGCCAACACCTGATTTTCCGGGCATACCGATCCTGAACGCAAATTCACCTGAACCATCATACATACCGCACGTCAACATAAGGGCATTAATCTGTCTGGTTTGCCGGAGACTTAAAATTTGCTGACCAGAATCTATCATTCGCCCTTGGTTAGCCAAGTAAATAAAACACTGAGATAACTCAACACAATTCATTTTCAGGGCGCAATACTGAAAATAAGTTTTCAGAACAGTGAGCACATCATTTTCAAAATTACCGAATGACTTCATTAAGTAAGCAATTGCGGCATTACGGCTGGAATGCTCCATCTCTGAGCGGGCAACAATATCATCATAGCCAATAGCTTTTTGCCCTGTGAGGCTGCGTACAAACTCCAGCATTCTATGCTTAGGTGCACTCAAACGTGATTGCAGCATGTCACAGATAACTAATGCTCCTGCATTAATAAAGGGATTACGGGGAATACCTTTTTCCAATTCCAACTGCACTAATGAGTTAAATGGTTGCCCCGAAGGCTCTGTACCCACCCGTTGCCAGATGTCTTCTTCCTTATAGCGTGTCATTGCCAATGTCAGGCTTAACACCTTGGAAATAGATTGGATGGAGAAACGTTTTTCTGCATCTCCTGCTTTAAAAATCTGTCCATCAACCGTACAGATAGCCATCCCAAAATTATTTACTGGAACTTCTGCCAGAGCGGGAATGTAATCTGCTACTTTTCCTTGACCAATCAAAGGGCGTACTTCATCTAAGATATCTGCCAATAACGAATTAGAGAACCTTACCTTCACCACTTTTTCTCCAGACAAAAAAGGGCTCACAAAGAGCCCCTGCATACAGCGTCATTGTTGTTTAAAACGCAACTTTTAATACAACAGCGAATCAATCCCACCACACATCAAATAATTCTGATGTAACAATCTCTTCCATACCACGAGCTTTTAACCAATTAGTAACCAACTGACGATGCTCTTCGGTACATTTGCCGATTTTCTGCAAGCAGATCATACCTTCCCACTGCAAATAACCGCTGGCATCCAGAGCAAGGCCATTCGGCTCGATTAACTCTTCAATCAAAGCATCAACTGTGCTATCTACAACCTCAACTGAGGTATTGGCCGGGAAATTCCACTTTACTGAAAAACCTAATTCCTGAAACTCATCAATACGCAGTTTTTTACGCAGACGACGACTACGATTTTTAGCCATTATTTTACCCTCTCGAACATTAGATCCCATACACCGTGCCCTAAACGATGACCACGCATCTCGAATTTCGTCACAGGGCGTGAATCAGGGCGTGGTACATAATCACCACTTTCCGATATATTGCGATACCCTTCGGCTTCGCTCATAACTTCTAACATATGTTCAGCATATGGCTGCCAGTCCGTCGCCATATGGAATACACCGCCAATTTTCAGTTTACTTCTGATCAGTTGAGCAAAATCAGGCTGCACAATTCGACGTTTGTTATGGCGGGCTTTATGCCATGGATCAGGGAAGAACAACTGAACCATTTCCAGACTCTGTTCCGGGATCATATTTTCCAGCACTTCAACAGCATCGTGACACATCACACGCAGATTGCTGAGATTTTCATCTTGTGCAGAAGCCAAACACGCCCCGACTCCCGGAGCATGAACCTCTATCCCGAAAAAATTTTTCTCTGGGTTCTGACTTGCCATCGTGACCAGAGAAGCCCCCATACCAAAACCAATTTCCAACACAACAGGGGCAGCACGACCAAACAGTACTGCCATATCGTACAATTCTGGCTGATAATCCACTCCCATCTTCGACCACACATTATCAAGTGCTTGCTGCTGACGAGTGGTTAACCGTCCCTGCCGACGTACAAAACTGCGGACACGGCGCAAAGCCCTGCCATTTTCATCATATTCCGGTGAAATTACGTTATTTATCATGGTACTGTCTATTGGTACTTTCTATCAGTTTTAAAGGCATTTGCTCAGGCGTCCGAGGTGTTATGTACCGCAGGATTGCCCAAAGAGAGCGCAATTATGCAAAGATGGCTGAGTTTATCAAGTTCGATGCCTGTAAGCACAACTTTAATGTTAAATTGTGTGGCGCTTCGAAACAAAGTTCGGGTTTACTCTGAGGTTACACTATGTTGCAATCCTGTTCACGAAACTATTATCAGATATAAAGACAATTATTCTAATGATGGAAGCAAAGCAATTTTCACAAGCAGTACTTGAATGGTATCACCATTATGGTCGCAAAACCCTGCCGTGGCAGTTAGAAAAAACATCCTATCACGTCTGGCTTTCAGAAGTGATGCTGCAACAAACACAGGTCGCGACAGTGATACCTTATTTCCAGAAATTTATTTCACGTTTTCCTGATGTGGCATCATTGGCAGCAGCGCCATTGGATGAAGTTTTGCATTTATGGACTGGCCTGGGATACTACGCACGAGCCCGTAATTTGCACAAAGCGGCTCAACAAATTGTTGAACGGCATCATGGAAAATTCCCAACTACTTTTGATGACGTCGTTGCTCTACCCGGTGTTGGCCGCTCTACCGCAGGTGCCATCCTTTCACTTTCTCAAGGAAAACACTTTCCTATCCTTGATGGCAATGTTAAGCGCGTTCTGGCTCGCTGCTATGCCGTTGATGGTTGGCCGGGAAAAAAAGAGGTAGAAAATCAATTATGGGATATCAGTACCCGCGTTACTCCCAAACAGGATGTTGAATATTTTAATCAGGCGATGATGGATTTGGGAGCGATGGTATGCACCCGCAGTAAACCCAAATGTGAAATTTGCCCTCTCAATACAGGTTGCATAGCTTATGCCAACCACAGTTGGGCAAACTATCCGGGAAAAAAACCGAAACAGAGTATCCCTGAAAAAACAGCTTACTTTTTATTGATGCAGAATGGCGATACAGTTTGGTTAGAACAACGCCCACTATCTGGCATCTGGGGCGGACTATTTGCATTCCCGCAATTTACTGATGCAACTTCACTGGAACTGTGGCTGAAGGAATCGGGTATTTCTCATAACAAACCTGAACAGCTAACAGCATTTCGCCACACATTCAGTCACTTTCATCTGGATATCGTCCCTATTAAAATCGATATCTTATCTTTTGATTCCTGCATGGATGAAAGTAAAGGACTTTGGTATAACTTACGCCAGCCAGCAGCAATTGGATTGGCTGCGCCCGTTGAGTACCTTTTGCAGCAGTTGGGCTAAAATTTGTCTCACTATTTTTTGCTCCATTCCATTATTTTGAGGATTTAGAGGATCTAGCATGAGCAGAACGATTTTTTGTACTTTTTTGCAACGAGAAGCCGAAGGCCAAGATTTTCAGTTCTACCCTGGGGAACTGGGTAAACGTATTTTTAATGAAATTTCTAAAGAGGCGTGGCAACAATGGATGAGCAAACAAACCATGCTGATTAATGAAAAGAAATTAAATACTATGAAGCCAGAAGATCGAAAATTACTTGAACAAGAAATGGTGAAATTCCTGTTTGAAGGGAAAGATATTCAAATTGACGGTTACACTCCGCCAGAAAAATAATCTTTAGCATCTATATTTATTGGGTGAATTCAGGATTTAAAAATCACCCAATAAATGAGAATTTACCTTAATAACCTCTAACAACATATCAATACCCAACGGCATCGCAAAATGAAAAGACTGCTGGCACTATTTCTGCTCACCCCATTTCTAATTTCCTGCTCTAGTAAACAAGATTTTGAATACAAAGAAGAATATATAAAAGACACGAATGGCTTTGATATCTTAATGGGGCAATTCGCTCATGACATTGAAAATATCTGGGGATTACAAGAAGTTTTAATCGCAGGTCCTAAAGATTACGTAAAATATACAGATAAATATAAAACCCGCAGCCATATCAATTTTGAAGCGGGGACGATCACCATTGAAACAATATCTCCTATTGATCCTACTGAACATTTACGTAAGGCGATTGTAACAACATTGTTAATGGGTGATGATCCGGGTTCTGTCGATCTTTATTCTGATTCTAATGATATCGAAATTAGCAAAGAACCATTTCTGTATGGACAAGTTTTAGATAACACGGGTGAACCAATTCGCTGGGAATGGAGAGCAAACCATTTTGCCAATTACCTGCTCCAGAATAAATTGCAAAAACGCCAATCAGGTCTACATATAATTTGGTCTGTCACCATACAGTTAGTTCCTAACCATCTGGACAAACGAGCTCATAAATATCTGCCAATGATTCGCAAAGCGTCTATTAAATACGGTGTTGATGAATCACTAATCCTAGCCATTATGCAAACAGAATCCAGTTTTAACCCTTACGCTGTCAGCCACGCTGATGCTCTGGGATTAATGCAAGTCATCCAACATACTGCCGGAAAGGATGTATTCAAGCTACAGGGTAAATCTGGTCAACCAAGTCGCAATTATCTTTTTGACCCGGCAAATAACATTGATACGGGCACTGCCTATCTGGCGATATTGCAGAGTACCTATTTAGGTGAAATCCAAAATGCAACTTCTCGCCGCTATGCGGTTATCACAGCATACAACGGTGGTGCAGGCAGTGTATTAAGAGTATTCTCCAGTGATAAGAAGAAAGCTGCTCAGATAATTAACTCAATGGCTCCAGGCGATGTTTATGAGACACTGACAAATAAACACCCATCAGCTGAATCACGCCGTTATTTGATGAAAGTAAATAATGCACAGAAAAGCTATCGTCGATAATTAATCGCCACAAATAAAAGAGTGGAAAAGAGCTTATCTTTCCACTCTTTGTTTATATTTATAACTAATTGAGCAAATTGAAAGCACTTAAGTAAATTTATGCAGAAAGTCGTTGACGGAT
>NZ_CAWMEB010000058.1:0-1178 GCF_963866145.1 Xenorhabdus sp. NBAII XenSa04 | reverse complement strand
AGACGCGCTTCAATTTCCCCCAGTTCAATGCGGAAGCCACGCAACTTGACCTGAAAGTCGTTACGGCCGAGGTATTCGATACTGCCATCCGGCAACCAGCGGCCGAGGTCTCCGGTTTTGTACAACCGGGCATCAGGTACAGTGGAGAACGGGTCAGCCATAAAGCGTTCCGCGGTGAGTTCAGGCCGGTTCAGATAGCCGCGGGCCACCCCCACACCGCCGATATGGAGTTCACCGGACACCCCCATTGGCACGGGCTGACCCTGGGTATCCAGAATATACATCTGGGTATTGGCAATCGGGCGGCCGATAGGGACAAAGTGACGCTTATCGTCAGGCTCGCAGGCCCAATAGGTGACATCAATCGCCGCTTCAGTCGGGCCATACAGATTGTGCAGTCCGGCATTAAAACGGGCGAAGAAGCGCTGTTGCAGCTCCGGTGACAGGGCCTCACCGCTGCAAATCACCCGTTTGAGAGAGGCACAGGTGTGCCGGGGGTTAATCCCCTGTACAAACTGTTGCAACATGGACGGGACAAAATGCAGTGTCGTGATACCTGCGGTATCAATCAGCCGGGCCAGATAATCCACCTCTTTATGCCCTTCGGGGCGGGCCATCACCAGACGGGCACCAGAGAGCAGGGGCCAGAAGAATTCCCAGACAGACACATCGAAACTGAACGGGGTTTTCTGCAGGACACGGTCGTGGGCGGTCAGGCCATAGGTCTCCTGCATCCAGACCAGACGATTACAGAGCGCGCGATGGCTGTTCATCACCCCTTTCGGCTGACCGGTGGAGCCGGAGGTATAAATGACATAAGCCAGATGCTGTGACGTCAGCCCCAGTGTCTGAGTATCAAGGTTTTCAGCCGGCAAATTATCCCAGACAGATAATGACGGCGTATCAAGCACAACGACAGGCAGGCGGCTGCCTAAGGTTTCCATCTGGGCGGCCTGAGCCAGCAGGGCCACAGGAGCGGCATCCGCCAGCATGTAGGCCAGCCGTTCAGCCGGATAAGCCGGGTCGAGCGGTACGTAGGCCGCGCCGGCTTTGAGAATAGCCAACAGCCCGACGACCATTTCCAGACTGCGTTCGGTACAGATAGCTACCCTGTCATCAGGCTGGACACCCAGCGCCAGCAGATGATGGGCCAGTTGGTTGGCACGGCGGTTGAGTTC
>NZ_CAWMEB010000057.1:0-74240 GCF_963866145.1 Xenorhabdus sp. NBAII XenSa04 | reverse complement strand
CCGCAGCAACCGCAGCAACCAAGCCTGTTTCATCCATTTTTGGTACGTAATGATCAGCCATTGCCTAAGCCGACTACACCGATGCCTTCTTTAGATCTTCTGACAGAACCTCCAGCAGCAGAAGAACCGATTGATATGTTTGTACTGGAACAAACTTCGCGTTTAATTGAAGCTCGTCTGAATGATTATCGTGTTAAAGCGGATGTTGTTGGGTTCTCTCCAGGTCCTGTAATCACGCGTTTTGAATTGGATTTAGCGCCTGGGGTTAAAGCTTCCCGCATCTCCAATTTATCTCGTGATCTTGCACGTTCACTTTCGGCTGTGGCAGTTCGTATTGTTGAAGTGATCCCAGGAAAACCTTATGTGGGTTTGGAATTACCGAATAAAAAACGCCAGACCGTTTATTTGCGGGAAGTGCTGGATTGTGAAAAATTCCGTGATAATCCGTCACCATTAACTATCGTTTTGGGAAAAGATATCGCTGGTCAGCCTGTTGTTGCTGATTTAGGAAAAATGCCTCATTTGTTGGTGGCAGGGACGACAGGTTCGGGAAAATCAGTCGGCGTTAATGCTATGATCCTCAGCATCTTGTATAAAGCGAAACCAGAAGATGTTCGTTTTATCATGATCGACCCGAAAATGCTTGAGTTATCTGTTTACGAAGGCATTCCGCATTTGTTGACAGAAGTGGTCACTGATATGAAAGACGCAGCCAATGCACTGCGTTGGTGTGTCAATGAAATGGAACGCCGTTATAAATTGATGTCAGCTTTAGGCGTGCGCAATATCGCGGGTTATAACGATAAGATCAAACAGGCTGAAAATATGGGCCGACCAATCCCGGATCCCTTCTGGAAGCCGGGTGACAGTATGGATGTGGCACACCCTGTACTGAAAAAAGAGCCTTATATTGTTGTTATGGTCGATGAGTTTGCCGATTTAATGATGACAGTCGGGAAAAAAGTGGAAGAGTTAATTGCGCGTTTGGCACAGAAAGCGCGTGCTGCGGGGATCCACTTGGTACTGGCTACACAGCGTCCTTCTGTTGATATTATTACAGGATTGATTAAGGCCAATATTCCTACGCGAATTGCATTCACTGTTTCCAGTAAAATTGATTCCCGTACCATTCTTGATCAGGGAGGAGCGGAATCCTTGCTTGGTATGGGGGATATGCTTTATTTGGCACCAAACTCTTCGATTCCTGTACGTGTCCACGGTGCTTTCGTGCGTGATCAAGAAGTCCATGAAGTTGTTAATGACTGGAAAGCGCGTGGTCGCCCTCAATACATTGATAATATTATTAAAGGGGGGGACGATGGCGAAGGAGGATTGGGATTAGATAGTGATGAAGAGCTGGATCCTTTGTTTGATCAGGCCGTTGAATTTGTGATTGAAAAACGCCGGGTATCTATCTCCGGGGTACAACGTCAATTTCGTATTGGTTATAACCGGGCAGCTCGAATTGTAGAACAGATGGAAGCTCAGCAAATTGTCAGTGCGCCTGGTCATAATGGTAATCGTGAAGTTTTAGTACCTCCGCCACATGAACACTGAGCATCATTTTAAATTCGGCATCGGTTATTGTGATGCCGGTAATATATGAATTGAAGGTACTCACACATGAAAAAACTGATGTTGATTGGTTGTCTGATGATGGGAATGAGCGTGAGTTCTGCATGGGCTGATGCTGCACAAAGTTTGCAGGGGCGATTGAGTAAGGTAAATAGTTTTCACGCGAACTTTATTCAGACTGTTACCAGCAGTGACGGTTCAACGATCCAAAATGGTGAAGGGCAACTTTGGGTTAAACGTCCCAATTTGTTTCATTGGCATATGACATCGCCTGATGAAAGTACTTTGATTTCTGATGGTAAAACGTTGTGGTTCTACAATCCTTTTGTTGAGCAAGTAACAGCTAATTGGCTGAAAGATGCTACGGGCAATACACCGTTTATGTTGATTGCTCGTAATGATCCCTCGGATTGGAAACAATACAGAGTGACACAAAATGGTAATAATTTTGAGTTGACGCCGAATAATGCCAATGGAAATCTGAAACATTTTTCAATCACAGTGACACCTGATGGCACTATTCAGAAATTTACGGCAGTGGAACAAGACGGTCAGAAAAGCGCTTATCAGTTGAAAGGGCAGCAGAATACCAGCGTAGATGCGTCAAAATTCAAATTCACTTTACCAGAAGGTGTTACGCTGGATGATCAGCGCCAGTGAGGTTTAAGTGAACAATCTTTCACTCGATTTTTCACAGAATGAGTTTCAGCCACTGGCTGCAAGAATGCGGCCAGTTACGCTGGATCGTTATATTGGACAGCAACATCTATTGGCAAAGGGGAAACCTCTGCCAAGGGCGATCCGTGCAGGTCATCTTCACTCCATGATTTTGTGGGGACCGCCGGGCACGGGGAAAACGACGCTGGCTGAAATTATCGGCTATTATGCGCAAGCAGATATTGAACGTATTTCTGCCGTTACATCTGGTATCAAAGAGATACGTGAATCTATAGAAAAAGCACGACAGAACCGCAATGCAGGGCGCAGAACAATTTTGTTTGTCGATGAAGTTCACCGATTTAACAAAAGCCAACAAGATGCCTTTTTGCCGCACATTGAAGATGGCACCATCACGTTCATTGGTGCCACGACTGAAAACCCCTCTTTTGAACTAAATTCAGCACTGTTATCACGAGCGCGAGTCTATTTATTGAAATCTCTTTCGCCAGCAGAAATAGAACAAGTGCTTATTCAAGCCATAAATGATAAAGAACATGGCCTCGGTGGGCAAAATATCGTGTTGCCGGACGGTACTCGTCAGATGGTAGCTGAGTTGGTCGCAGGGGATGCACGTCGTTCATTGAACTTGCTGGAAATGATGTCGGATATGGCGGAAGCCAATGCACAAGGGCAACGTATCCTGACCCCAGAGTTACTGAAAGAGGTTAGCGGAGAGCGGAGTGCACGATTTGATAATCAAGGTGATAGGTACTACGACTTAATATCTGCTTTGCATAAATCAATCCGGGGTTCTTCACCGGATGCTGCGCTTTACTGGTATGCCAGAATTATTACCGCGGGTGGAGATCCGCTTTATGTTGCCCGCCGCTTACTGGCAATAGCGTCTGAAGATGTAGGCAATGCTGATCCGCGTGGAATGCAGGTAGCAATTGCTGCATGGGATTGTTTTACCCGTGTTGGTGCAGCAGAAGGAGAACGTGCAATTGCACAGGCAATTGTTTATCTTGCCTGTGCCCCCAAAAGTAATGCTGTTTACACGGCATTTAAAGCAGCTATGGCAGATGCACAAGAAAAATCGGATTATGACGTTCCTGCTCATCTGCGTAATGCTCCAACAAATTTGATGAAAGAAATGGGTTTTGGTGAAGAATACCGTTATGCCCATGATGAGCCCAATGCGTATGCGGCGGGAGAAGTTTATTTTCCACCTGAGATGCAACATACTCGTTATTATCACCCGACCAGCAGAGGGCTGGAAGGTAAGATTAGTGAGAAATTAAACTGGTTGATGGAACAGGACCAAAGTAGCTCAATAAAACGCTATCGTTAATGTCATTGATACGGTAAGGTTCATATGGTAAAGAATTTATATCAGGTTGGTGAATCAAGACTGATTTTGCTACTGTTTTAGTGACTTTTTTCTCAATACTATTTTTTAACAACTAGTTTCTTAACAACAACAAGCACAGGAATAGCATGCTCGATCCAAATATGCTGCGTAACGAGCTAGACGCAGTCGCCGAAAAACTGGCTCGCAGGGGTTATGCCCTTGATGTGGAGACGGTGCGTAAACAAGAAGAGCGCCGTAAAGTTTTACAAGTTGAAACTGAAACCCTGCAAGCAGAACGTAATTCCCGATCGAAGGCTATTGGTGCAGCTAAAGCCCGTGGTGAAGATATTGAACCATTGCGCCAGGAAGTAAATCAATTGGGAGAAAAGTTAGATTCAGCAAAAGCTGAATTAGAGGCATTACAGGCTGAGATCCGTGATCTTGCATTAGGCATGCCGAATATTCCTGATGACTCTTCTCCTGACGGAAAAGATGATAGTGATAATGTGGAAATCAGCCGTTGGGGTGAACCACGTCAGTATAATTTTGAAGTGAAAGATCATGTATCGTTGGGTGAGTTAACTGACGGCCTTGATTTTGCCGCCGCAGTGAAATTAACAGGTGCGCGTTTTGTTGTGATGAAAGGGCAAATTGCCCGCCTGCATCGTGCATTGGCGCAGTTTATGCTGGATCTACATACTGAACAACATGGCTATCTGGAAACTTATGTGCCTTATCTGGTTAACCATGACACGCTGTACGGTACAGGCCAGTTGCCTAAATTTGGTGAAGATTTGTTCCACACTAAAGCATTGGCAGAAGATTCTGGTAGTCACTATGCACTTATTCCAACTGCGGAAGTACCTGTGACTAACTTAGTGCGCGGTGAAATTCTGGATGAGAGTGATCTTCCATTGAGAATGACAGCACATACACCTTGCTTCCGTTCAGAAGCGGGTTCTTACGGCCGCGATACTCGTGGTCTGATCCGTATGCACCAGTTTGATAAAATTGAGCTGGTTCAAATTGCTCACCCTGAGAAATCCATGGAAGCGTTGGAAGAGCTGACAGGGCATGCAGAAAAAGTATTGCAGTTACTGAAATTACCTTACCGTAAGATGTTGCTGTGTACCGGAGATATGGGTGCGAGTGCAAGAAAAACCTACGATTTGGAAGTTTGGTTACCTGCTCAGAATACTTATCGTGAAATTTCATCTTGTTCTAATATGTGGGATTTTCAGGCTCGTCGTATGCAGGCCCGTTTCCGCAGTAAAGATGACAAAAAAAACCAGTTAGTGCATACACTGAATGGCTCAGGCTTGGCTGTAGGGCGTACACTGGTTGCTGTAATGGAAAACTATCAGCAGGCAGATGGCCGTATTGAAGTTCCAGAAATATTGCGTCCTTATATGAAAGGGCTGGAATATATTGGCTAATACCTTTTATCTTTAATAAAAAGCGCCATATCAGGCGCTTTTTTTATCAACAATAATTTATGTTTTATCCTGCCTATAAGATGCGTTCCCTTGCCGCCGCGACGCAACTTGAAATCCATTGGGTATAGAACTGATTGTAAAAATGAAAATACTGAAAATAAGAATGATAAGATGTATAAAAGAAAAATTACTAATCAGAAGTACAGGCTCTGCTTTACATAGAACCTAATTTATTAAATCCAGTGAGCAGCAAGCTTATTTTAAAATCACCTATGGTTCTCTGTTTTCCAGCGACTGCGAAGAAATTTTTTTCTTTTACATTAAGAATGATATTTTTATTATCTACTGTTTCTATTTATTAGGTAATAATTCAGATAATGCAGGTTATTAACAAAGTGCTGACTTTGATATTCAGCACTTTTATTTATTTTTATGCAGTATTTATTAGATGATCAAACTGGATTTTTGTTCTTCGCTGCTGTTGCCTTTTGATGTATAAAAAATACTGCGGTATGTTGTATAATAAGTAATAAAATTCATAGGGATAGTTATAATCAGGCCCAACAATAAGGGTATCATGGAAGTCACTATCAGAATTCCCATTAGCAGGAAAAACAGAAAACCACCGAGTAGGTTTTTCTTCACAGCATTCAGGCTCATTGAGACGGCTTCACCAAATTTCATATCATTAATGATAATCAATGCAGGAGCAAACCAAATAAATGCAAGGGCGACTAAGCTAAAAATACAGAAGACAAAGATTGCCCCTATAAAAGAAGAAATGCTATCCATTAATAGTGCTGGATTTGGATCCCCATATTGAGAGGCCAAAAACAGTTCTACTATACCAAAGCCTGCCACAAGGACAGCCGCGATGACCCCAAGTGCATAGATGCCTAAGTAAAGTGCACCAACAGCAACCAGTGTACCTAATTTATCTTTAAATCCATAGAATAATAATTCTATTTCAAAATTACCGGTGGTTCTTTTTTTTTCAGCAGCAGCGATAAAACCGGCAACAAATACTGAACCAAATAGAAAAGATACTAAATTTAGGAATGGAATAAAATTCAAGCCTGCCATGATAACTATATAGATTAATGTCAATAGTATCCATTGCATTGGGTTTGCTTTGAATATTTGCCAGGCATTACTGATCCATTCTGTTGCTGCTCCTGCTCCAACAGCCTGCCCTTCACGAATGAATACCTCTTTTTCTTTAGTTAGGGATATGCTTTTTTCCCTGGAATTGAAATTAATATCTTGATTATTCATTTTTTTCCGCTTTATCTGGTTGAATAGTAATTGCCAAATTAAATTTTATCTATATCCATCCCGGAACAGAGTTTTTGGGTAAAGTAGAAGGGATTATTTCATGAAAATTATTAATCAACAAGGATTAATTGTTGGTCTTATTAAGAGATTAATGCGCAAATTCTTTCTTATATTGCCAAATGATTTTGCTTATATTTGAAATTTTTCTTTTGCACTAACTGAAATTAATTTTCCTTTTATAAGCAATCAATGAAATCGCCTTGTACTTTAAATGGTATATCATCAGGAAATGATTTTTTATCATATTGTTAAATGAGCTTGTTTTAATACTTTTTTAGTTAATGTATTTATGACGTGGATGTAATTTATTAATAATCCAATAGTTATTGAGTGAAATAAAATGATTTTTTAGCGCAAAACTGGCTGCAATTTATTATTGAACCAGTTGCGATTTGTGATGATTTCTTTTGAGGCTGTTGAAGAATATTGGATTCAATAAATTACATGATGTCCGTAACTAGTCAGGATTCGTTGCACGCGCTCCATGGTCTCATTAGAAGGTGGTTTTACCTCTTCCAGTTTGTATTCTTCACCCATGGCAATCCATTTATGCTTTCCAAGCTCATGATAAGGCAATAATTCAATTTTCTCGATATTCTTCATATCTCTGGTGAATTCTCCCAACATGTGGACAGATTTATCATCATCTGACCAACCGGGTACAACTACATAGCGGATCCATGTTTTTTGATTGCGTTTTGCCAGATAATGGGCAAATTCGAGCGTTCGATGATTGGAAACACCGACCAGTTCTCGGTGAATATCATCGTCAAGTTGTTTTAGGTCCAGCATCACTAAATCGGTATCATCCAGCAGCTCATCAATTACTGGTTCATAGCGGCGAACAAAGCCATTGGTATCTAAACAAGTGTGAATACCTTCTGCATGGCAAGCTCTGAACCAATCACGGACAAATTCAGCTTGAAGGATTGCTTCTCCACCTGATGCTGTGACTCCGCCGCCTGAGGCATTCATGAAATGGCGATAAGTTGTTACTTCCTTGATAAGTTCTTCGACAGTTACCGTTTTGCCACAGTGCGTATCCCATGTATCACGATTATGACAATAAAGACAACGCATCAGGCAGCCTTGGAAAAACGTGATAAAACGGATACCAGGGCCATCAATGGTTCCGCAGGATTCAAAAGAGTGGATACGGCCAAGTACGGACATGAAAGGGTTTCTCCAGAAACTGATTGGATGCTGAGAGAGTAAAGGCCCCCGATTGTACAGGGGCTTTGAAGTGTATGCCATTTTGCCTGATGAGAAAATTATGGCATTTTTGAAGTAACACGATGCGACTAATACAAATAAATATTTACATTGTTTGCGTAAATGTACGCGTAATTACATCCTGTTGTTGTTCCTTAGTCAGGGAATTAAAGCGTACCGCATAGCCAGATACACGGATCGTCAACTGAGGATATTTTTCAGGATTTTCCATTGCATCCATTAACATTTCACGATTCATTACGTTAACATTTAGGTGTTGACCATCCTCAATATCGGTTTCATGATGGAAGTAGCCATCCATCAGAGCCGCCAGATTCGTTTTGCGTGCTTCGTCATTTTTACCCAGAGCATTAGGTACGATGGAGAAGGTATAAGAGATACCATCCTTCGCGTAAGCAAATGGTAGTTTAGCAACTGAGGTCAGTGAAGCCACCGCGCCTTTTTGGTCACGACCGTGCATTGGGTTAGCGCCCGGACCAAATGGGGTACCTGCACGACGGCCATCAGGTGTGTTACCCGTTTTTTTACCATAAACAACGTTAGAGGTAATGGTTAATACAGACTGAGTTGGTACTGCATTACGATAGGTCTGCAATTTCTGAATTTTCTTCATGAAACGTTCAACTAAATCGCAGGCAATATCATCAACACGAGTATCATTATTACCAAACTGGGGATATTCACCTTCGATTTTGAAATCAATCGCCAGGCCATTCTCATCACGGATTGGTGATACTTTTGCATATTTGATCGCGGACAGAGAATCTGCCGCTACAGACAAACCTGCGATACCGCATGCCATAGTACGGTGAACATCTCGATCATGCAGTGCCATTAAGGCGGCTTCATAGCTGTATTTATCATGCATGTAGTGGATGATATTTAGCGCTGTAACGTACTGTTTTGCCAGCCAGTCCATAAAGTGATCCATGCGTTCGATGACTTTGTCGTAATCCAAAACATCATCTTTCATGGGGGCTTCTTTCGGGCCAACTTGCATTTTCAGTTTTTCATCTACACCACCATTGATCGCATACAACATGGTTTTCGCCAGATTTGCACGGGCACCGAAGAACTGCATTTGTTTACCAACAACCATTGGGCTGACGCAACATGCAATGGCGTAATCATCACTGTTGAAATCGGGACGCATCAGATCATCATTTTCATACTGTAAGGATGAAGTATCGATAGACACTTTTGCTGCGTATTTTTTAAAGTTAGCTGGTAATTTTTCAGACCACAGAATGGTCATGTTGGGCTCCGGAGATGGCCCCATTGTGTACAGCGTATTCAGGAAACGATAACTGTTTTTGGTAACAAGGGTACGGCCATCCAGCCCCATGCCAGCTATTGATTCAGTAGCCCAAATCGGGTCACCGGAGAACAACTCGTCGTATTCCGGAGTACGCAGGAAACGAACCATACGCAGCTTCATCACCAAATGGTCTATCAGCTCTTGCGCTTCTTGTTCAGTCAATTTGCCCGCTTGCAGGTCACGCTCAATGTAGATATCCAGAAAGCTGGATACACGGCCGAAGGACATTGCAGCACCATTTTGAGATTTTACAGCAGCCAGATAGGCAAAATAAGTCCACTGTACAGCTTCCCTGGCTGTGGTCGCAGGGCCGGAAATATCGTAGCCATATTTAGCAGCCATTGCTTTAATTTGACCAAGAGCATGGTGCTGTTCTGAAATCTCTTCACGCAGACGAATAGTTGCTTCCAGATCTTCGCCATTTTCCAATTTTTCCTGCAATGAGGTGAATTGTGCATACTTTTCATCCCGCAGGAAATCAATACCGTATAGTGCAACACGACGATAATCACCGATAATACGACCGCGGCCATAAGCATCAGGTAAACCAGTTAGTACACCGGATTTACGGCATTTCAGAATATCAGGCGTATAAACATCGAATACCCCCTGATTATGGGTTTTGCGATATTCAGTAAAAATTTGTTTCAGTTTCGGATCCAGCTCTCGGTTGTATGCTTTGCAAGAGCCTTCAACCATTTTAATCCCACCAAATGGAATAATGGCACGTTTCAGTGGCGCTTCAGTTTGCAGACCAACGATTTGTTCCAGATCTTTTTCAATATAACCAGCATCATGAGAGGTAATTGTAGACGCAACGTGAGTATCAAAATCAACCGGAGCATGAGTGCGGTTTTCGATTTTGATACCTTCCATGACCATTTCCCACAAAATATCCGTCGCTTTTGTGGCGCCTGCAAGAAATGATTCATCACCTTCATATGGCGTGTAGTTTTTCTGAATGAAGTCACGAACATTGACTTCATTCTGCCAGCTACCTTCGTTAAAGCTTTGCCATGCTACAAAGAATTTTTCATTTAACTCGGACATGATACTTTTACCTTTTAACCGTAGAACTTGGAAATTTGGTGTGGAAGCAAATTAATGTCAGCGGCTACCACGTAAATAAATGAACCAATAAGTCAACCCAACCAATATCGAACCACCAATGATGTTACCAATCGTAACTGGTAACAGGTTATCAGTAATAAAATTTGAGACTGTCAGTTGGGGAAATTGCTCCGGTGTTGTTCCTACTTTTTCCCAGAATTCAGCGGGAGCGAATTCTTTAATAACAATTCCAAAAGGGATCAGAAACATGTTAGCAATGCTGTGTTCAAAGCCGCTTGCGACGAACATGCTAATGGGCAGAATTAGTGCAAATAATTTATCAATAAGACTGCGGCCTGCATAACTCATCCAGACAGCAAGGCATACCATCAGATTAGCTAAAATGCCTAAGCATAGTGCCTCAATAAAGGTATGATGCATTTTATGATCGGCTACCTGTAATACGTTCAGGCCCCAGAAACCATTGGCGGCGGTATATTGGCCTGAATGCCACATTAAAGTGACAAAAAATAAAGCGCCCATCAGATTACCGATATAAACGTTAATCCAGTTTTTGAGCATTTGTGACCAGGTAATACGGCTTGTTGCTTTTGAAACAATAGTTAATACTGTGGAAGTGAAGAGATCGACACCAAATATTATTATTAACATTAAACCCAGGGAGAAACAGATACCACCGGTCAATTTAGCTAAACCATAAGGAATAGAAAAAGTTCCTGTTGTAGCCGTAATATAAAAGACGAAAGCAATGGAAATAAATACACCAGCCATGATTGCTGATAAATAAGTTACTGCGAGATGTTTATTGACTTTATATACACCGCTATCATCAGCAATTTGTGCCATTATAGCAGGTGGATATAAATTAAAAGGGTTGTCAGTTTTCATACTAACACTCACTTTATTATTAGTTAATTATAGCACGTAATGATAGTAACAAACGGGCATTGACCTAAATTTGATATGGATCATGTTAAATAGAAATTCTGGTGAATTATAGCTGTTAAAACAGCCTTTTTTTGGGTTAGTTTGTTGATTTTTATATATAAAATATTTTTTAAAAATTATAAAAATATTTTATATTGAAGGGATTTGAGAAAAATACAGAAAAAGTGAAATAACAGGTTAAATTGTCATTTATTTGTTATTTGAAAATAAATTTAATTTAACCTGAGTTTTAATTTTGCCCAAAAATAACTTTAATTTAACAGGTTGTTTATCCCTGCTTATTTATCCAAAAATCCCGTTTGGCTTTTTGTAATTTTTCATAAGCATTCAATAATGCTTGATGGGCTGGTAATGCTTTTAATTCTGAATCGACAGACCATAATCCGTAGAAACAGTTTTTCCCATCAATGGCTGAAGATGCAGCATCTACCGCTTTCTGACCGTACATTTTGACAAAAGCCTGATGATACTGGTCTGGATCACGATCTTCTTCTTGGGTAAGCAATAATAGGGTATGCAGGCAGCGATAATAATTTGTCCTTTCTGCTGTAAAGACAGAAGAATTGAAATCTTGTGTCCATTCAACCCATATCAGAGCTTGCTCCAGATCATTACCTGCCAGTGCCAACATGGATTTCAGCTCACCAATACGCAAGTTGCTCCAGCCGTTATCTTTTCCTGCTGCAATTCCTAATAATTCACGAACGCGGGTAAAATCATCCAGCCCTTCTTCATCTATTTGTTCAAGGAAGGCAAGGTATTCTTCCGGTTGCCACTGGCTATCCGGCAAGGACAGAATCGTGTCACGCAAGTGAATTCCCATCGTATTGTTGGCAATGTACAGATCTTCAACCGGGTAAATATCTGACATACCCGGCACCAGAATGCGGCAGGCATAAACACTAAGATGTTCATAATCAGCAATATAAACTTCTGCATCAAGCGAATTGAAAATGCCCATCAAAGTTGCGAATTCTTCTTCTGTTGTACCGCTGAAATCCCAGTCGGCAAATTCATAATCAGCATCTTGTTTGAACAAATCCCAACTAATTGCGCCGCTTGAATCAATAAAGTGAGTTTCCAAATTTGTGTGTTCAGAAACTTCTTCATCATCGAAACTTGGTGGTGTAAAGACATCAAGATCTTTCAGACTGCGACCTTGTAAAAGTTCTGTTACGGTACGTTCTAACGCAACACCGAAATCAGGGTGAGCACCAAAAGAGGCAAAACATGTGCCGTTATTGGGGTTGAACAGTACAACGCAGATCACCGGGAATTGACCGCCCAGAGAAGCATCATAGCAATAGAGTGGGAAACCTTCTTCCTGCAATTTATTGACTGATGCAACAACACCGGGGTAGCGATCCATCACAACTTGAGGAATTTCTGGCAAACTAATGCATTCTGCGATAATGCGGTTTTTCACATAGCGTTCGAATACTTCGGATAGCCCCTGAACACGAGCTTCGTTTACGGTATTACCTGCTGACATACCGTTTGAAACATACAGATTCCCAACGATATTCATTGGAATATAAACGGTTTTATTATCGGACTGACGAGTGAATGGCAATGCGCAGATCCCACGTTCTTCATTACCGGATTGCAAATCAATCAACTGACTGCCATAAAGTTCGTTAGCAGGATTGTAAAAACGGTGCAAATGTTCGTCCAGAATACCTTCTGGCAAAGAATCATCTTCCGGCAGAGGGAACCACTTTTCGTTTGGATAATGAACAAATCCGCTTTTGGCAATCGGACTTCCGAGATAAAAATCAGCGAAAAAATAATTTGTTGATAGACGCTCAAAGTATTCACCTAATGCAGAGGCTAATGCTGCTTTTTTACTGGCTCCCTTGCCGTTAGTAAAACACAATGGACAATCGCGATCGCGGATATGCACTGACCAGACATTCGGAACAGGATTTAGCCATGAGGCTTCTTCAATATTAAAGCCGAGAGAGTTCAGTTTATGCTGGAATTTATTAATTGAATCTTCCAGTGCGGCATCTTTGCCTGGGATATAGGTTTGCGTCATCGTTTATTCACTTCGATTTCTGTTAAGAATTGCATATCATACGGAGTTTTTTTTGTCTCCTCTATTTAATTCCAAAAATTATTGTTAATTAGAGTTTATTTATTTCTCTTATACATACTAAAATAGCTTTTTTTACAAAAGGTTGAATAATGAAAAAGATCAAAAAAACAGCAACGGCTAGTTTTCTGGCTTTAGTCAGTGGTTCTGCGTTTGCTTTGCCAAACATTACTGTGTTGGCGACGGGGGGGACAATCGCTGGGGGTGGTGAATCTGCAACTCAGTCCAGTTATACTGCGGGTAAAGTAGGTATAGATTCATTGCTAAATGCTGTTCCTGCTATCAAAAATATTGCTGATCTGAAAGGGGAGCAGGTTGTTAGCATTGGTTCACAGGACATGAACGATCAAGTTTGGCTGACTCTGGCGAAAAAAATCAATGCTGATTGTGATAAAACTGATGGTTTTGTAATCACTCACGGTACCGACACTATGGAAGAAACCGCTTACTTCCTTGATCTGACGACTCAGTGCCGTAAACCAATTGTAATGGTTGGTGCAATGCGTCCATCCACTGCTTTGGGTGCTGACGGTCCATTGAACCTCTATAATGCAGTAGCTGTAGCAGCAGATAAAAACTCCGCAAACCGTGGTGTCTTGTTAGCTATGAATGACTCGGTTATTCATGGTCGTGACATCAGTAAATTGAGCACCACTGAAGTTCAGGCATTTCAGGCAGTAAATGCGGGGTCACAGGGTTTTATTCATAACGGTAAAGTTAACTATTACTCTGTTGCACCAGTAAGATCTGATAAAGCTGTTTTTGATGTCAGCAAACTGAACCAATTGCCAAAAGTAGGTATCGTTTATAACTATTCGAATGCTTCTGATCTGCCAGCAAAAGCATTTGTGGAAAATGGTTATAAAGGAATTATCAGTGCAGGCGTAGGTAACGGTAATATCTATAAATCCATTTTGGACACACTGGCTCAAGCAGCTAAAGATGGCATTGTAGTTGTTCGCTCTAGCCGTATTCCTTTCGGTTACACTACTCAGAATGCTGAAGTTAATGACAGCAAATATGGTTTTGTAGCATCAGAACGTTTGAACCCGCAGAAAGCTCGTGTTCTTCTGCAACTGGCTCTGACTGAAACTTCTGATCCAGCAAAAATTCAGGAAATGTTTTCTAAATATTAATTCCTGATCCAGGCAGAAAGACGTTTGAAAACGTCTTTCTGTATTGTATAAAATATAAACTCTACACTATGATAAAAAACCTATTTTTTTCCAGTAAGTAAGATAACGCTTTAGAAGATCACTATCCATTGATGTATATGTAACGGATGTCTCTAGTGCTGATTCTGTATTTTTTGCATCATATGCTGGCATATTTTCGTACACCTCCCATCGTGTAAGCTCACCATAAACTTTTTCAGATAACATGGGCAGTAATGGTAGCAGGGGGTTATCTATCAGCTTTTGATCGGTTTCTAATTTTTTTAGCCATTCAGAATAATGCATGTCTTTGAGGTGATAACCACACTGATTAAGTATTTCAAAAAAGGGTTTTAAATCGACAGATTGCTTATTGTCAGGTGAAACTAAGTGATAAGCTTTTCCCAGGTTGCGATTATTGCGAGAAATATCAAGTAAGAGTTGGCTGACATAATTAATTGGAACGAACTCTTTTCGTTGATTAACGAGTAGTGGATAAGCGTTGATCATTATACAGCCTTTGACCAACCTGGATATAAAATCGTTAGGATTACTTGCTCCAGTCAAACTATCTCCCATGATAAAACCAGGGCGATATACCGCAAGAGGTATTCCTCTGTCTCTGGCCTGCCATATTATTTGCTCAACAACCCACTGACTTTGTGTATATCCTGAATCATATTTTAATCCAGGCAAGTAAGATGTTATGTCATCATCTTCATATATTCTGGGTACAGTAGAGAAAAGCCCGACAGGACCAAAAACAGCAATAGTGGACATATAGTGTAGAGGTTTTATTTTCTTACTGACAGCAAAGCGTAATACATTTAGTGTTCCCAAAATATTGCTAGAGTAATGTATAGAATAAGGCTGCGAATAATTTACATGCGCGGCTAAATGAAAAATAACATCACATTCTGTAGATAGATTTTCATAAATTTGTTGGCTCAGGGCAAATTGAGGTTTTGCAATATCACTGGCAATAACTTGCAATCGTGAGAGAAATTCTTCTTTCCATAGACCATATTGATTCAGGTTTTCCTTAACTTTCAGCAAGGCAGCCTCATTATTATGTGCACGTACCAGGCAAGTGACTTTATTAATTTCAGTTTGCAACAAAAGATCACGTAGGAGAAAAGCTCCCAGGAATCCCGTTGCACCGGTTAATAATACTCGCCCTGAGTTTGAATCCAGCCATGGTTGAAGTGGTTGAGATAACGGCTGGATATCGGAAGGAAGCTGGCTATCTTTAAGCATAACAGCACATATATCAGTGAGCTCGTTCTTGTTTTGTTGTAAACTTGTTGCTAGTTTTCTTGGCGTGGGTGAGTCATATAAGAGCTGAACAGGTAAACGTCTCTGCATCTTATTCCCGATATCAATAATAAGTCTGGCAGCTTGTAATGAATTACCTCCTGACTGAAAAAAATCGCTATCTAACGTAATATCGTAATTATCTAAGACTTGACTCCAAATATTTAAAACGATCAATTCCTCTTCGCTCATTTTAGTATTTAGTTGAGACAGAAATTGTTGTTTTTGATTCTTCGAATATTCTGCTAGCAAACGAGCTCTATCCATTTTACCATTTTGGGTAAGAGGAATATGTTCAACAACGACAAGCCGGGGATGCATATAGCCAGGTAAATGATGACTTGCCCATTGAGTGAGTGTTTGTTTGGAGAAAGCCTCCGGTTCTTTAGGAACGATAAAAGCAATTGAGTAGGGTTCTGTATTCTCTTTTTTTACGACGCATACAGCCGCTGATTGTAGTAGTTGACTTTTCAATAGTTGAGTTTCTACCTCTTCAGTTTCGATACGATGCCCGCGTATTTTTATCTGATTATCTATCCGCCCTGCATACATATAAACACCATCAGAACGTTGCCAGCCTAAATCACCAGTTCTATATATTCTTTTTAATTGGTTATTTTTCCCAACGTCAATCATCATGAAACGTTGAGCATTAATTTCTGGACGATTCCAATAACCACGGGCTAACCCCTCGCCTGCAAGATATATCTCACCTATTTGATTTGGCGCAACAGGTTGTTGTTGGTCATCCAAAATATAGATATCAGCATTAGCAATTGGCCTTCCTATTGGTACATTGTCTTCTGTTAATTCGTCTAATGTGGCTTCATAGGTTAGGGCCATGATGACACTTTCAGTGGGGCCATAGCAGTTTATGAAATGTTGGGGAGGGTTGAATTGTAAAACTTGGCGTAAAATATGTGAATTGAGTGTTTCACCACCTATGAGAAGGTAACGTAATTGACGAAATGCTTGAGGATATGTTTGAGCAGTTAAGTGGAATAACGTGGCCGTCATAATCAGACAGCTCACAGAGAACTTTTCTAATGTGGTTTTAAATAAATAAGGATCAATAATTATTTTTCTTGGAATAATAACTATTGAAGCTCCATTTAATAAAGTTACCCAGATTTCGAACAGATAAACATCAAATGTAGTATTACAAACAGAGGCTATTATATCAGTAGCAGTTAAATTGATATGAGTTGGATTAACAATGAAACGTAGAATACCGCGAGCTTCAATTTCAACTGCTTTGGGGGTTCCAGTCGTTCCGGAAGTGAATAAAATATGGGAGCGATGGTTTTTTCCTCTATGAATATTAGGAAGATCTTCAGTCTTTGAAACTTCCAGTATATCTTGATTAATAATAACGAAATCTGTTGGTAAGGTGCGATCTTGATATTGGTGAGTTGTTAATGTCAGATTTATTTGTAAGTCTTGTAACATAAAGCATAACCTGTTATCAGGCACGGCAGGATCGAGAGGAACACAACTTCCACCTACCATTAGAATGGCAACTTGACTAATGATTTGTTCAATTCCAGGTTCCAATAAAATAGCGACGGGAGTTTCATATTTCACACCCAGATTATATAAGTGAAATGCCAATGATCGTGCTTGATAGATTAATTCTTGGTAACTGATTATGCGTTCTTCTGTAATTATTGCATGGTGGTCAGGGTTTTCTGAGGTTTTTTGTATAAGAAGATTAATCATATCATAGTCAGTAGGAGATATTGATTTACTTTCGAAATTATAGGGGGTGGTATTTATCATTGTGTGAATCCTTGTTATTCCTTTCGCAAATGATTAAGGGTTTTTCTTTATTTATATAACAGGGGGTTGTTATTTTATTTGCTGTATCAATAGTTGATAAATAATTTACGCTGAATGGCTTTGAAATGTATTACACATAATTTGATATTCATGTTTTTATTAAATAATATGAATTCAAATAATGAAAGCTGAATTAATTATTAGTCGGAGATAATTAGTTTTTTATTGGGTGGATTAATATCTTACAAACAGCATGGCCTAACCGCAAGTTAAAAGAATCTGGTAATAACCATTGCAGAGGCAAAGCGGGAGTGATAAAACCAGTACGTCCGATTTTTATTGTATCCATAATGATAGGGTGGGTTAATGAGTCAGGTATATAATTTCAGTGCTGGCCCAGCTATGTTGCCAGCAGAAGTATTACGTCGTGCGGAACAAGAACTTTGCAACTGGCATGGACTGGGAACGTCGGTTATGGAGATCAGTCATCGCAGCAAAGAATTTGTCTCTGTTGCGGCTGAAGCAGAAAAAGATCTCCGGGATTTATTATCGATACCTGATAATTATAAGGTGTTATTTTGCCATGGTGGTGCCCGTGGTCAGTTTTCAGCATTGCCATTGAATTTACTTGGCAATAAAACGTCAGCAGATTATATCGTTGGCGGTTATTGGGCTGAAAGTGCGGCTAAAGACGCAGAAAAATATTGTACACCTAATGTTATTAATATTCTAACTGAAACAGATGGCATTAAAAGTGTGAAGCCAATGAGTGAATGGGCTTTAAATCGGGATGCTGCTTATGTTCATTATTGCCCTAATGAAACTATTGATGGCATTGCCATTTTTGAAGAGCCGGATTTTGGCGATGATAAGATTGTAGTTGCCGATTATTCTTCAACCATTCTTTCTGCACCAATTGATGTGAGCCGTTATGGTGTCATTTATGCAGGTGCCCAGAAAAATATCGGGCCGGCAGGGATTACGGCTGTGATTATCCGTGAAGATTTGTTGGGTAAAGCGCATCAGCACACCCCTTCCATTCTGGACTATACCGTACAGGCTAATTATGATTCTATGTATAACACGCCACCAACATTTGCATGGTATCTCTCTGGTATGGTATTCAAGTGGTTGAAAGAACAAGGTGGTTTGCAGGAGATCAAAAAACGGAATTATGCAAAAGCTGAAAGCCTGTATCAGGCTATTGATAACAGTAGCCTGTATATCAACCGTGTCGCACCGCAAAACCGCTCTATCATGAATGTGCCATTCCAGTTGGCAAATCCGGCTCTGGATGGAAAATTTCTGGAAGAAGCCTATTCACAAGGATTACACGCTTTGAAAGGGCATAAAGTCGCCGGCGGAGCCAGAGCTTCAATCTATAACGCGATGCCGTATGAAGGTGTTCAGGCATTGGTCGAATTTATGGCAGATTTTGAGCGCCGCAACGCATAATAATTTTATTATCGGGTCGGGAGGAATAAAACCTCCCGATATGAATCTATCTCATCAATTAAAAATACATTATGTTACCAATCGGAGAGCCCGCTGTTTATGCAATCCCTGACGTTACAACCTATATCCTGCATTAATGGAACTATTAATTTACCCGGTTCCAAAAGTGTTTCCAACCGTGCATTATTACTTGCTGCTTTCGCTAAAGGGACAACTTATCTGACCAATTTATTAGATAGTGATGATATTTACCATATGCTTAATGCATTGACAGAATTGGGTATTTCCTATCGTTTATCAGATGATAGAACTGCCTGTGAAGTGGATGGCATTGGTGGAATTATAACTGGTAAAAATGGACTGGAACTATTCTTGGGGAACGCAGGAACAGCGATGCGCCCACTGGCTGCTGCATTATGTCTGGGACATAACGATGTTATTCTGACGGGTGAACCACGAATGAAAGAACGTCCCATCGGCCATTTAGTGGATGCCTTACGTCAAGGCGGGGCTCAAATAGATTATCTTGAACAAGAAAATTACCCTCCATTACGTATCAAAGGCGGTTTTCTTGGTGGAAAAGTTGTTGTAGATGGCAGTGTTTCCAGTCAATTTCTGACCGCTTTATTGATGGCAGCACCTTTGGCGTTGAATGACACCGAAATTCATATTCAAGGAGATCTGGTTTCTAAACCTTATATCGATATTACACTGGCATTGATGAACAGTTTTGGTGTGGCAGTGGAAAACGAACAATATCAAGTCTTTCGTATTAAGGGACAACGGCAATACCAATCACCGGGGCATTATCTGGTTGAAGGTGATGCTTCATCTGCATCTTATTTTCTTGCCGCTGCTGCGATTAGAGGTGGCACAGTTCGCGTTACAGGTATTGGCAAAAACAGTTTGCAGGGTGATACGAAATTCGCAAATGTGTTGGAGAAAATGGGCGCGACCATACGTTGGGGGAATGATTTTGTAGAATGCGAACGTGGCGCATTGATTGGCATTGATATGGATATGAATGCGATTCCTGATGCTGCTATGACTATCGCGACAACTGCACTATTTGCCAAAGGTGAAACCACTATTCGTAATATTTATAACTGGCGGGTAAAAGAAACCGATCGTCTTAATGCTATGGCGACTGAGCTGCGTAAAGTTGGTGCTGAAGTAGAAGAAGGACATGATTACATACGCATTGTTCCACCGGAAAAACTGAAGTTTGCTGAAATTGAAACCTATAACGATCATCGCGTTGCGATGTGTTTTTCATTGGTTGCTTTTTCGGATACCCCAGTGACTATCCTTGATCCTGGCTGTACAGCGAAAACATTCCCCGATTATTTCAAACAACTTGAATCCATCAGCTATACCCAATAATTTCGAGCCGTATCATGGCGGCTGAAATAAAGAGTATATATTCATGGCGAAATTTGTTGATTAATTATGATGTATTTATTCCACTCACCTTCCGAGTAGGTATAATAAGGCATATTTTACTGATTGCTAATTGAGCAATTTTTTGCATTCGTAGTTAATCCGTTTGTTATGTCGGAAAGCAATGCTGAAAGCGCTATGCAAAGCCAAAAAGGAGGAAAATGAATGACAGCAATAGCCCCGGTAATCACCGTTGACGGGCCAAGTGGTGCAGGCAAGGGAACATTATGTCAGGCACTGGCTGAAGCATTGGATTGGCAATTACTTGATTCAGGGGCCATTTATCGTGTATTGGCACTAGCAGCCATCCACCATCAAGTGAATATCCAGTCTGAAGACTCACTGGTTCCTCTGGCTGCAAATCTGGATGTTCGTTTTGTTCCTGCAAATGGTAAGCTCAGAGTGATTCTTGAAGGTGAAGATGTCAGTAATGAAATCCGCACAGAAACTGTGGGTAATACCGCTTCTCAGGCGGCAACTTTCCCGCGTGTCCGTGAAGCATTGCTACGCCGTCAACGGGCTTTTCGTGTTGCTCCGGGCTTGATTGCTGATGGTCGTGATATGGGAACTGTCGTCTTCCCTGATGCACCAGTAAAGATTTTTCTTGATGCCAGTGCGGAAGAACGTGCTCGCAGGCGTATGTTGCAGTTGCAGGAAAAAGGTTTTAGTGTTAACTTTGAAAGCCTTTTGTCCGAGATACAAGAGCGGGATTTCCGCGACCGTAATCGGGCAGTTGCACCACTAGTGCCTGCACAGGATGCATTGATCTTAAATTCGACTAATATGTCTATTGAAGAAGTGATCGGTAAGGCACTGAGTTATGCGAGAAATACGTTAACATTACCTGTTTAGATTGCCTCTTTTGGCATATTATACTATTGCAACTGCACATCAAGACGATGTATATAGAATTCTGGTATGTGGGTAGTAAAATATACTGGCATGCCAAAACACCTTGTAACAAGGAATGTTGCGGGGTATGTAAAACAACCCCATTCGGCTGGATGCTAGATGGACGTTAATTTAAAACCTTGAAGATCATTAAAATGACAGAATCTTTTGCTCAACTCTTTGAAGAATCCCTACAGGCTATCGAAACTCGTCCAGGTGCAATCGTACGTGGCGTTGTTGTTGCTATCGATAAAGACGTTGTATTGGTTGACGCAGGTCTGAAATCAGAATCTGCTATTCCTGTAGAGCAATTCAAAAACGCTCAGGGCGAGCTGGAAATCCAAGTTGGCGATGAAATTGACGTAGCTCTGGATGCGGTAGAAGATGGTTTCGGTGAAACTATCCTGTCCCGTGAAAAAGCGAAACGTCACGAAGCATGGCTGATGCTGGAAAAAGCATACGAAGAAGCTGAAACGGTTACCGGTATTATCAACGGTAAAGTAAAAGGCGGCTTCACTGTAGAACTGAACGGTATCCGTGCGTTCCTGCCAGGTTCACTGGTTGATGTTCGCCCAGTTCGTGATACTGCTCACCTTGAAGGCAAAGAGCTTGAGTTCAAAGTCATCAAGCTGGATCAAAAACGCAACAACGTAGTTGTTTCCCGTCGTGCTGTTATTGAATCTGAAAACAGCGCAGAGCGTGATCAATTGCTGGAAAACTTGCAAGAAGGCATGGAAGTTAAAGGTATCGTTAAGAACCTGACTGACTACGGTGCATTCGTTGATCTGGGCGGTGTTGATGGCCTGCTGCACATTACTGATATGGCTTGGAAACGTGTTAAACACCCAAGCGAAATCGTCAATGTGGGCGATGAAATCACAGTTAAGGTACTGAAGTTCGATCGTGAGCGTACTCGCGTATCTCTGGGTCTGAAACAATTGGGTGAAGATCCATGGGTAGCAATCGCTAAACGTTATCCAGAAAGTACTAAACTGACTGGTCGCGTAACTAACCTGACTGACTACGGCTGCTTCGTTGAAATCGAAGAAGGCGTTGAAGGTCTGGTACACGTTTCAGAAATGGATTGGACTAACAAAAACATCCACCCATCTAAAGTTGTTAACGTTGGTGATGTTGTGGAAGTTATGGTTCTGGATATCGATGAAGAACGTCGTCGTATCTCCCTGGGTCTGAAACAGTGTAAAGCTAACCCTTGGCAGCAATTTGCTGAAACTCACAACAAAAACGACCGTGTTGAAGGTAAAATTAAGTCAATCACTGATTTTGGTATCTTCATCGGTTTAGACGGCGGTATCGACGGTCTGGTTCACCTGTCTGACATCTCCTGGAACGTTGCAGGTGAAGAAGCAGTTCGTGAATACAAAAAAGGCGACGAAATTGCTGCTGTAGTTCTGCAAGTAGATGCAGAGCGTGAGCGTATCTCTCTGGGTATCAAGCAACTGGCAGAAGATCCATTCAATAACTACCTGTCTGTAAACAAGAAAGGTACTATTGTTAATGGTAAAGTAACTGCGGTTGACGCAAAAGGTGCTACAGTTGAATTAGCTAACGGCGTTGAAGGTTACCTGCGTGCATCAGAAGCTTCTCGTGACCGCGTTGAAGATGCAACTCAAGTTCTGAACGTTGGCGATGAAATCGAAGCCAAATATGTTGGTGTTGACCGCAAAAACCGTGTAATCAATCTGTCTGTTCGTGCAAAAGACGAAGCTGATGAAAAAGATGCTATCGCTTCTGTGAACAAGCAAGAAGATGTGAACTTTGCTAACAACGCAATGGCTGAAGCTTTCAAAGCAGCTAAAGGCGAATAATCTAAGTCAATAACGGCGGGTAATATTTTTCGGATACGATAATATTACCCGAATACGGTAGTTTAGGGAGGTACCATGACCAAGTCTGAATTAATTGAAAGACTTGCTGAGCAACAATCTCATATGCCGGCTAAAGCCGTTGAAGATGCAGTGAAAGAAATGCTTGATCATATGGCAGAAACACTGGCCTCCGGTGAACGTATTGAAGTTCGCGGGTTCGGCAGCTTTTCTCTTCACTACCGAGCTCCGCGTGTGGGTCGTAATCCAAAAACGGGTGATAAAGTCGAACTGGACGGTAAATACGTTCCTCACTTTAAACCCGGTAAAGAATTACGTGACCGCGTGAATATCTATAGCAACAGCTAAGATAGAAGTTATTACTTAATTGCTACGGCACCTTCGGGTGCCGTTCTTTTTTTATCATTTTTATCATTTTTTGATTAAATTTATTTATTATTGCGATGAATTTCACATTTTGCTGTTAACTATCTCTTCTTCTAAAATTAATTTGCGAAACACTTTCAGAATAAATTTCAACTGACTGGCGGTAGTACACATTATCAAATAGTCTTCTCTGCATGAATGGAATTTTAATACAGAGGAATAAATGGATGCAGCAGACTATTTTGTTTCTCTCTACTGTTTTTTTATCTATTTTACGAAAATTATTCTTGAAAATATTTCGAAAGCGACTTTGTCGGGACTCTTTTTGGCAAAAATCTTTACCGATTATCAAATTAAACCAAGCTGCTGCGATTATTATCCTGGGAACAGTTCCACTTTTATTATTTGGTGAATTGCCTCAATGGACAGAACTCCTCGCTTTAGCGGGGGTGGCAATGGTTTTATGGTTTATTCCCTATAAAATAAGTCGTCTTATTTCACTGATATTATGGGTATTGATTTGGGGGAGCTGGCATGGTCACAAGATTTTGGCTCAAATAATATATTTCAGTGAAACAACTCGCTCAGTAACCGTTATAATTGATAGTGCATCGTTGAATGAAGCAGGTAGAGAAGAAAAAACACGTTATAGAGTCAGATTGATTGAGAGTGATGGGAAATATATTTTCCCCGGACTTTATGCGTCAGTATTATGGAATTCTTCAATACCATTATGTGCAGGCCAGAAATGGCAGGTTACAGTGAAACTCAGGCCTGTTCATGCCCAATTGAATCAAGGGAGTTATGATAGCCAACGATATGCCTTGTCAATCCGTCAGCCTCTTAATGGCAAAATCATCAAGGCAAATTTATTGAATGGTAATTGTAATTTCAGACAAAAACTAATCAATGAACTGACACCTGAAATACAATCTCTGAAACAGGCTGGTATTGCTTTGGCATTATTGTTTGGTGAAAGGGCATGGTTAGATAAACAAGCCCGGTTGTTGTTACAACAAACAGGAATTGCGCATTTAATGGCGATTTCAGGGCTACATATTACAATAGCCAGTTTATTTGGTTGGGGTTTTGCCAGAGGGGTCCAGCTTTGTTTCCCTGCAAAATGGATTGGGTTCCGTTTCCCGCTCCTCATGGGATGGTTGACTGCAATGTTGTATGGTTGGCTTTCTGGATGGGGGATCCCGGCAATTCGGGCAATGCTAGGGTTGACACTTTGGATATATTTACGATGCAGAAGTTATTTTTGTTTTTCATGGCAGTGGGCTTTATGGAGCGCTGCACTGATTTTACTTTTTGATCCACTAGCTATTCTTTCTGATAGCTTTTGGCTTTCGTTTTTTGCAGTAATGGCGTTGCTGTTTTGGTTTCACTGGATGCCGTTGCCTGAAAAAATTCGTTATGGTTGGCGATGGAGTTGGCTACGTGGATTGCATATGCAATCGGGAATGATGTTAATGTTATTACCGTTGCAGCTTTTGCTATTTCAAGGAATTAATATTGCTTCATTGATTGCAAATTTATGGGCTGTCCCGATAATCTCTTTTCTGACAGTCCCATTGATCATGTTGGCATTGCTGAGCGCCATATTACCTTTGCACCAACTTATTCAACCATTTTTATGGCAATTAGTTGATTACACTATCTCATTCGCGTTAATACCTCTGCCTGTTCTTACCCATTCATGGATTGAGACAGGGCATATTCCTTTCTTCATTACTTTTGCCTGTTGGTTTTTCGTTATTGCTTGGCGACTTGGTTGGTGGAAATCCTATGCAGGGTTGTTATGTGCTTCTGTTGGAGTTGCTCTCTGTTATTTTAAACGTGGTGATGAATTCCAATGGCGTTTTTCAATGCTGGATGTTGGGCATGGTTTGTCTGTTATCATTGATAAAGGAGGAAAGGCGGTTCTATTCGATACAGGAAACCGTTGGGAAACAGGAAGTATGGCAGAAAAAGTCATCCAGCCTTATTTGCGTTGGCATCGGTTAACTCCTGAACAGATTATTTTGAGTCATGATCATCTGGATCACACGGGAGGAGTGGAATATCTGCGTGAAAAATATCCCAATATTCAAATTAGAAGTTCTTCTATTGGCCATACTCACTTACCCTGTATTCGTGGTGAAAAATGGGTATGGCAGGAATTAACTTTTCAGGTTATCTGGCCTTTGGAAAAAGCAGAAAATGTGGGTAATAATCAGTCTTGTGTTATCCGTATCAATGATGGTAAACATAGCTTATTGTTAACGGGGGACTTGGAAAAACAAGGAGAATATCGTTTACTGGGCCTTGAAAGGGAAAACCTTAATGCAACATTCTTACAAGTTCCTCATCATGGGAGTAATACTTCATCTACCGCTGCGTTTATACACAGAGTCAAGCCAGAATATGCTTTGGTTTCAGTTGCACGTTATAGTCCCTGGAAGCTCCCCTCAATGAAAGTCAGACAGCGTTATAAAGATGCCAAAATTCAATGGCATAGTACCGATTTTTCAGGGCAGATCACCGGTTATATTTATTACGATCACATTAAACTTGAGGGATATAGACAGCAGTTAATATCACGGTGGTATCATCAGTGGTTTGGTATTCGCGGTGATCATGAGTAGAATAAGCCGCTATTTCTTTTGGTTTTGGTAACTCAATAATGAATGATAAAGACCTTTCTACCTGGCAGACCTTTCGCCGCCTGTGGCCGATCATCACACCATTTAAGGTTGGGCTGTTAGTTGCGGCAGTTGCGCTAGTTATAAATGCTGCCGGCGATACATTGATGCTTTCCTTGTTAAAGCCTTTGCTGGATGAGGGGTTTGGCAAGGCAGACATGAGTGTATTGAAGTGGATGCCATTGGTGGTCATTGGATTGATGCTTTTGCGTGGCATATCTGGGTTTATATCAAGTTATTGTATATCTTGGGTATCCGGCAAAGTCGTCATGCAGATGCGTCGTCGTCTGTTCAATCATATGATGGGCATGCCAGTCTCCTTTTTTGACCAACAATCTACGGGAACATTACTTTCTCGTATTACCTATGATTCAGAACAGGTTGCTTCTTCTTCTTCCGGTGCTTTAGTTACAGTTGTCAGGGAAGGAGCATCAATTATCGGGCTGTTTGTCCTGATGTTCTATTACAGTTGGGAACTGTCCTTAATTCTGATTGTTATTGCTCCGATTGTTGCGGGTGTTATCCGCCTTGTGTCTGTACGTTTTCGCCGTATTAGTAAAAACATGCAAAATAGTATGGGAATGGTGACAACGAGTGCGGAGCAAATGCTGAAAGGGCACAAAGAAGTCTTGATCTTCGGTGGACAGAAAGTTGAAACAGAACGTTTTAATAAAGTCAGTAACCATATGCGCCAGCAAGGAATGAAAATGGTTTCCGCTGATTCCATCTCAGACCCGATCATCCAGATTATCGCTTCATTTGCATTGGCATTTATCTTGTATGCTGCCAGCTTCCCTGAAATTATGGGCGCACTGACAGCGGGTAAGATTACAGTGGTATTCTCGTCTATGATAGCTCTAATGCGTCCACTGAAATCTCTGACCAATGTTAATGCACAATTTCAACGTGGTATGGCTGCTTGTCAGACTTTGTTTGCGATTCTGGATATGGAGCAGGAAAAAGATGAAGGTAAGTTGGAAATTAAAAAAGCGAAAGGCGATATCGAATTCCGTGATGTTACTTTCTGCTATCCAACCAAAGATCACCCCGCTCTGAAAAATATTTCCATGACAATCCCGGCAGGCAAAACCATTGCTTTGGTTGGGCGTTCTGGCTCAGGAAAATCAACGATTGCCAATCTTCTTACCCGTTTTTATGACGTTAGCGAAGGGGATATTTTGCTTGATGGTCATGATTTGCGTGAGTACACATTGTCTTCTTTACGTAACCAGATAGCGTTGGTATCGCAAAATGTTCATTTGTTCAATGATACCGTGGCTAACAACATTGCTTATGCCAGTGAAGGTCAGTTCAATCGTGCAGAAATTGAACGTGCGGCAGAGATGGCATACGCAATGGATTTTATCAAAAAATTAGATAATGGCCTTGATACCATGATTGGTGAAAATGGTGTCTTGCTTTCTGGTGGACAACGTCAACGTATTGCCATTGCCCGTGCTTTGCTGCGTGATTCTCCGATTTTGATTCTGGACGAAGCCACTTCGGCACTGGATACGGAATCTGAGCGTGCCATTCAGGCAGCATTGGATGAATTGCAGAAAAACAGAACATCACTGGTAATTGCTCACCGTCTTTCTACTATTGAAAATGCTGATGAAATTATTGTCATTGAAGATGGTAACATTACCGAAAGAGGCAGCCATACAACTCTGTTGGAGAAAGAAAGTGCATATGCGCAATTACACCGGATGCAATTTGGTCAATGATTGAGCACATTTGGTCTGGCCGTTCAAGGCTCTATATCCTATTATTGCCACTATCAGCCCTTTATGGGCTGATAAGCGGTTTGCGCAAGTTAGGCTATAAATCGGGTTTGCTTCGTTCCTGGAAAGCTCCTGTTCCTGTTGTTGTGGTAGGTAACTTAACCGCTGGAGGCAATGGTAAAACACCTGTGGTTATCTGGTTAGTTGAGCAATTGCAACAGAAAGGTTATCGGGTTGGTGTTGTCTCTCGTGGTTATGGTGGAAAATCTGGACATTACCCGTTGCTGGTAACGGATGAAGTGACTACTGCACAAGCGGGAGATGAGCCGGTTTTAATTCAGCGTCGTACCGGTGCGCCGGTGGTAGTTGCTCCAAAACGCGTTGATGCTGTCAAAGAATTATTGGCGCATTTTTCCGTTGATATTGTTATCACCGACGATGGTCTCCAGCATTATGCTTTGCAGCGTGATTATGAAATCGTTGTTATTGATGGAGTTCGCCGTTTTGGTAACGGTTGTTGGCTGCCGGCAGGGCCGATGAGGGAACTTTCAGGCCGCTTAAATACCGTCAATACCATTATGGTTAATGGAGGAATGCCAGAAACAGGTGAACTGCCCATGACATTAAAAGGTGAAGTTGCCGTCAATCTGCGGACAGGAGAACCCCGAAAAGTCAGTGATATTCCCAATGGTGTGGCGATGGCAGGAATTGGTCATCCACCGCGTTTTTTTGCTACATTGCAGCAACTGGGTGTAAATCTGCAAGCAACTCATGCGTTTGCTGACCATCAATTCTATGAAAAAGCACAACTATTGGCTTTAGCTAATAATGAACAGAATTTGTTGATGACAGAAAAAGATGCTGTTAAATGTTCTCAGTTTGCACAGCCTAATTGGTGGTATTTACCGGTTTCTGCCTATTTGCCGGAAGAACAAGGGCAAAAAATGCTAGGTGATATTTGTGCCTTGATCCCTGAATAAAACAACAGAGTTAACGGTGAGGCATCGCTTGTGGTATTCTGAGCCGCATTAAACTTCAAGCTCGTCATTTGGGGGATGTATGGATCACCGTTTACTCGAAATCATTGCTTGCCCAGTATGTCACGGTAAGCTCAGTTACGATAAAGAAAATTTTGAACTGATTTGCAAAATTGACCGCCTCGCTTTTCCTTTCCGTGATGGTATTCCCGTGCTGTTAGAACATGAAGCACGTGTTCTGCCAACAGAGGAAAAAAGATAATTCATGTTTACTGTCATTATTCCAGCACGTTTTGCTTCATCTCGTTTACCCGGAAAACCATTGGCAGATATACATGGAAAGCCGATGATTGTGCGGGTTATGGAGCGGGTTATCCGTTCTGGTGCCCATCGCGTAATTGTAGCCACAGATAATCAGGCCGTTTTTGATGCAGTTGCCGCTGAAGGTGGTGAAGTCTGCATGACAAGTGAAAATCATCATTCAGGTACAGAACGTTTGGCGGAAGTTATCGACAAATACCAATTTGCCGATAATGAAATTATCGTGAATGTTCAGGGTGATGAACCACTTATTCCCGAACAAATCATCAAACAGGTTGCTGATAATCTGGCAGCAAGTGATGCTGGCATGGCAACACTTGCTGTACAAATCCAGGATGCAGAAGAAGCATTCAATCCCAATGTGGTAAAAGTCGTCATGGATGCGCAAGGTTATGCGCTCTATTTTTCACGTGCCACGATCCCGTGGGAACGTGATCGTTTTATGCACTCCAAAGAGACTATCGGAGATAATTTTCTGCGCCATATCGGGATTTATGCTTACAGAGCTGGATTTATTCGTCGCTATGTACAATGGATGCCAAGTCCATTGGAAAATATCGAAATGCTCGAACAGCTACGGGTACTTTGGTACGGAGAAAAAATTCACGTGGCGAAAGCACTGCAAGCACCGGGTGCTGGTGTGGATACACCGGAAGATCTGGATGCAGCCAGAAAAGCTTTTGCAGCACTTTGAGTATAAGAAATTTTGAATGCGCTGGTTTTTGAATAGTAGATCTTTTGAAAACCAGCGGAATTCAGAGCATAAGAAACGTAATTAGGCGATTTGAACCGCCTAATTGGATTGGGTGTTATTAAACAGAATGAGCAGGTTTGTATTTGTATATAGTGATACTGCTAGCGGTTTTCTACCGCGAGTTTGCTAATTATTCGTTCTCTTTATCTGTACTGGAAGGCTTGATTGTTTGCCACATTTTCCCCAGTGTTTCATACCAGGCACGCTCCGTATGGGAAAAAGAATAGGAAGATGGAATGTATTTTTCCCATCCATATAATGGAGTTGTGACTGCCAGTTGATTTGCCGGGCCGGGAATAGGGTGCATACCACGTTGTTCGAAAAATTTCAGAGAACGTTTCATATGATTTGCGGAAGTGACAAGAATAAGAGGCTGTTGCATAACGATCTTTTCAACCTCGATCGCTTCTTCCTCTGTATCCAGCGGTTTTTTTAATGCTATTGTGTCTTCTACAGGAACTCCCAAAGATTGTGCTACCATAGCAGCGATTTCTGCACTGCTAATTGAATTAACACCCTTACCCCCGGTAAAAATCATTTTTGCACCAGAATTAAGACGATATAACCGAATACCTTCGGTCACTCTGGGCAAGCTATTACTAATAAGATTGGCACTGGGTGCCCATTCCGGGTTATAAGTGAAATCGCCACCAAGAACGACAATGTATTTTATCGGCGGTGTATGTTTGGTATCAGGCTCGTAGCGTTGGATATATTTCCCTTCAACAGGAAGTAACAACTTGTCAGCAACGGGTTGTAAGCTTAATAAAAGTAGCGCAAGCCAGCTCAGTGACAGAATAACTTTCCCCGTTTTTTGCCAGTGGGTAAACCACAACAAAAGCAAAGCAGCCAGAGAGATAAGAATGATTAAAGGTAGCGGCATTAATAGCGCACCAACGTATTTTTTAAGCAGGAATAACATCAATTGGCCTATGGTTTGATTGAATTATCACCGCACAGGGGTAGATTCAGGGCTAAAAGTAGTGAATTTACTGATTACTGTGCCAAAATAACAATAGTAAAAAAATAGCAATAGACAGCATAAATATTCAATAGATACATCAAACTTAGTTGATAAGTGAGGCAGTTTTTCATGCGGGATCGCAATTTCGATGATATTGCAGACAAATTTTCGCGTAATATTTACGGCACAACCAAAGGTAAAATCAGACAGGCCGTTGTCTGGCAGGATATCAAAGAATTGCTGAACCATTTACCTCAACAACCACTGCGTATTTTAGATGCAGGGGGTGGTGAAGGAAATATGGCTTGCCAATTAGCTGAATTAGGCCATCAGGTAATATTATGTGACCTTTCTGAAGAAATGATCCAACGGGCAAAAAGTAATGCAGAAGAACGTGGCGTTCTTCATCAGATGCAATTTATCCAAAGTCCGGTACAGGAAATTCGCCGATATATTGAACAGCCCGTTGATTTAATTCTGTTCCATGCGGTATTGGAATGGATCACCGATCAAAAAGATGCGATAGAAATATTGGGAGATATAATAACGCCCGGTGGTGCACTCTCATTAATGTTTTATAATGCTAATGGACTAGTTATGCGCAATGCCATTTTGGGTAATTTTCATTTGGCGACGCCGAATATTCAGCGTCGCCGTAAGCGTTCTCTATCGCCACAGAATCCATTAGTGCCTGAACAGGTATATCAATGGCTCGTTGAGCTCAATATGGAAATAACCGGAAAAACAGGAGTCAGGGTTTTTCACGACTACCTGCAAAGTCGCCAATTGCAAGATACAGATTTTCCAGCGTTGCTAGAACTTGAACAACGTTATTGCAGACAAGAGCCCTATATCAGCCTTGGACGCTACATTCATGTGATGGCACGCAAGCCTACCTTAAAGAGCGAATTATGAGTGAATATTCCCAGACTGTTCCTGAACTTGTGTCCTGGGCCAGAAAGAATGATTTTTCCATTTCGTTGCCACCAGAGCGGTTGGCTTTTTTGATGGCAATTGCTGTATTGAATAATGAACGTCTTGATGGCGAAATGAGTGAAGGAGAGCTGGTTGATGCTTTCCGGGAGGTTTGTAAAGGTTTTGAACAAACGGCGGAAGCGGTTGCGGTTAGGGCGAACAACGCCATTAACGACATGGTGCGCCAAAAGTTGCTTAGCCGTTTTACCAGTGAATTAGCAGAGGGTAATGCTATCTATCGCCTGACTCCATTAGGGATTGGCATTAGTGATTATTATATTCGCCAGCGTGAATTCTCTACATTGCGTCTTTCCATGCAGCTTTCCATCGTTGCCAGTGAACTGCATCGTGCTGCTGAAGCTGCTGAAGAAAGTGGTGATGAATTTCATTGGCATCGCAATGTGTTTGCGCCACTTAAATATTCAGTAGCTGAAATATTTGACAGTATTGATATGTCACAGCGCATTATGGATGAGCAACAAAACAGCGTAAAAGCAGATATTGCGGCGTTGCTTAATCAGGATTGGCAGGCAGCTATCGCCAACTGTGAGCAGCTACTGTCTGAAACCTCTGGAACCCTGAAAGAGCTTCAGGACACACTGGAGGCAGCCGGTGATAAACTACAGGCTAATCTACTGCGGATCCAGGATGCCAATATGGTAAATGAGGGATCTGAGCTGGTTGATAAACTGGTTTTTGATCTGCAAAACAAACTCGATCGTATTATTAGTTGGGGGCAGCAGGCTATTGACCTTTGGATCGGTTACGACCGCCATGTTCACAAATTTATTAGAACTGCCATTGACATGGATAAAAACCGCATTTTTGCTCAGCGTCTTCGCCAATCTATCCAACACTATTTTGATAACCCGTGGGTGCTGACTGTCGCGAATGCAGAGCGTTTGCTGGATATGCGTGATGAAGAGCTAACATTGCGCAATGAAGAAGTCATGGGTGAATTGCCACCGGAAATGGAATACGAAGAGTTTAGTGAAATCAACGAGCAACTGGCGGAGATGGTGGAACAGGCGCTGGCAATTTACCAACAGGCCAAACTTCCATTGGATTTAGGGGCAGTATTGCGTGACTACCTTGCTCAGCATCCCCGCCAGCGTCATTTTGATGTGGCACGTATTCTGGTGGATCAGGCAGTACGGTTGGGCGTTGCAGAAGCGGATTTCTCTGGGTTGCCAGCGGAATGGTTAGCGATTAATGATTACGGAGCCAAGGTGCAGGCACATGTCATCGACACATATTGAACAATTTATGCCAGTTAAACTGGCTCAGGCATTATCCAACACACTTTTTCCAGGATTAGACAGCCAACTTCGTTCAGGGCGTCATATTGGAATGGATGATCTTGATAATCATGCTTTTTTAATGGATTTTCAGGAGGAGTTGGAAACTTTTTACTCACGTTATAACGTCGAGTTAATTCGCGCACCAGAAGGTTTTTTCTACTTACGCCCGCGTTCAAATACACTGATTTCCCGCTCTGTTTTGTCTGAGTTGGATATGATGGTGGGTAAGATCCTGTGCTATCTCTATCTCAGCCCGGAGCGTTTATCCAATCAGGGCATATTTACTTATCAGGAACTTTATGAAGAGCTGTTGTCATTGGCGGATGAAAATAAGCTGATGAAATTGCTGAACCAACGCTCAACTGGCTCTGATTTGGATAAACAAAAACTACAGGAAAAAGTACGTACTTCCCTAAACCGTTTGCGTCGTTTAGGAATGGTCTATTTCCTGCAAAATGACAGTAATAAATTTACGATCACCGAAGCTGTATTTCGTTTCGGTGCAGATGTGCGTAGCGGTGATGATCCACGTGAAGCTCAGTTACGGATGATCCGTGATGGAGAGGCGATGTCGGTGGAAAGTAGCTTATCGCGAGAAGGTAGTGAACACGAAGAAGCATCGGTGCATTCAGCAGAAGGTGCGGAGGATGAGCAGTCATGATTGAACGCGGTAAATTTCGCTCACTGACACTTGTTAACTGGAACGGCTTTTTTGCCAGAACGTTTGATCTTGATGAACTGGTAACCACGTTATCTGGTGGTAATGGTGCGGGTAAATCCACGACGATGGCAGCATTTGTCACGGCTTTGATCCCTGACCTGACGCTATTGCATTTCCGTAATACCACGGAGGCAGGAGCAACAAGTGGTTCCCGCGATAAAGGTCTGCACGGAAAACTGCGTGCAGGTGTTTGTTATTCTGTACTGGATGTTGTTAATTCCCGTCATCAGCGGATCATTGCCGGTGTACGTTTGCAGCAGGTTGCTGGTCGAGACCGGAAAGTTGATATTAAGCCCTTTATGATCCAGGGTGTCCCTGCATCAATTCAGCCGACACAGTTATTAACCGAAAACATCAGCGAACGTCAGGCGCGGGTTCTGCCATTAAATGAACTGAAAGAGCGTCTTGATGAGATGGATGGCGTCCAGTTCAAACAATTCAACTCCATCGCTGACTACCATGCCTTGATGTTTGATTTAGGTGTGATCCCAAAACGTCTACGTTCTGCCAGTGATCGCAGCAAGTTTTACCGTCTGATTGAAGCATCGCTGTATGGCGGGATTTCCAGTGCCATTACCCGTTCATTGCGTGATTACTTATTGCCAGAAAATAGTGGTGTCAGAAAAGCATTTCAGGATATGGAAGCCGCTCTGCGTGAAAACCGTATTACGCTGGAAGCCATTCGTGTCACTCAATCTGACCGCGATTTGTTTAAGCATCTTATCACTGAAGCGACGGCGTATGTTTCGGCTGATTACATGCGCCATGCTAACGAGCGCCGTATCCATTTAGATGAAGCACTGGCTTTACGTAGTGAATTATTTGCGGGCCGTCGTCAGTTAGTGACGGAACAGTATCGCCATGTTGAGATGGCACGGGAACTTGCTGAACAGAGTGACGCATCTTCTGATTTGGAGATGGATTATCAGGCAGCCAGTGATCACCTGAATCTGGTGCAAACAGCCATGCGCCAGCAGGAGAAAATTGACCGTTACCAGGCTGATGTTGAAGAACTGACTTATCGACTGGAAGAACAAACTGAAGTCGTTGAAGAAGCGAAGGAATTGCAGGCCGAATATGAGGCGGTTTCTGAGGCTGCTGAACAGGAGGTTGACGAATTGAAAAGCCAGCTTGCTGATTATCAGCAGGCATTAGATGTACAACAAACCCGTGCAATTCAATACCAGCAGGCATTGCAAGCGTTGGAACGTGCCCGTGAGTTTTGCCAGCTTCCTGAATTGTCGATAGAAAATGCAGAAGAATGGCAAGAAACCTATCAGGCTAAAGAGCAGCAGGCAACAGAAACCCTGTTGTCATTGGAACAAAAGCTGAGTGTGGCCGATGCCGCTCATAGCCAGTTCGAGCAAGCTTACCAGCTAGTAAAAAGTGTTGTTGGTGAAGTCAGCCGCAGCGAAGCATGGCAAAGTGCTCGCGAAGTACTGCGTGAATGGCCATCTCAGCGTCATTTGGCTGATCGCATTCAACCATTGCGTATTCAACTGGCTGAACTGGAACAACGGTTGAACAGCCAGCAAAACGCAGAGCGTTTGCTGGAAGACTTCTGTAAACGCCATCACCAGCAATATCAGGCGGAAGATCTGGAAGCATTGCAGGGTGAATTAGAAGCCCAGCTAGAAGAATTAAGCCAGAGTGCGCATAAAAGTGGTGAGCGCCGTATGCAGATGCGCCAAGAACTTGAGCAACTCAAGCAGAAAATTCAAGGATTGACATCACGTGCCCCTGTTTGGCTGGCTGCGCAGGAAATGCTGAACCAACTTAGTGAGCAGAGTGGTGAAACGTTCGAAAGTGGTAATGATGTTACGGAATATATGCAGCAGTTGCTGGAACAAGAACGTGAAATCACTGTTGAACGTGACGATGTGGCGGCACAGAAACGTGAATTCGAAAAACAGATTGAGCGTCTGAGCCAGCCGAGTGGTGCAGAAGATAGCCGATTGTTGGCACTGGCGGAGCGTTTTGGTGGCGTTCTTCTTTCAGAGATTTACGATGATATTACCATTGACGATGCACCTTATTTCTCTGCGCTATATGGCCCTGCACGTCATGCGATTGTTGTACCTGATCTCTCTCTGGTACGTCCACATTTGGAAGCATTGGAAGATTGCCCGGAAGATCTCTATCTGATTGAGGGTGATCCACAATCATTCGATGACAGCGTATTCCATTTTGAAGAGCAGGAAAATGCAGTTCTGGTGAAATCCTCCGATCGCCAGTGGCGCTATTCCCGCTATCCTGAAGTGCCACTTTTTGGGCGGGCGGCAAGGGAAAACCGTCTGGAAGCTCTTAGCCTGGAGCGTGATACACTGGCAGAGCGTTACGCAACGCTCTCATTTGATGTACAGAAAATCCAACGTGCGCATCAGGCTTTCAGTCGTTTTGTTGGTAAACACTTATCCGTAGCGTTTGATAACGATCCGGAAGTTGAAATTCGTAGCCTAAGCCAGCGCCGTACAGAGCTGGAACGAGAATTGTCACAATTTGAGACTCAGACTCAACAATATCAACAAAAACAGTCTCAGGTAAAAGAGAGTTTATCTGTACTGAATCGGTTGATTCCGCAAGTCACGATTTTGTTGGATGAAACACTGATTGATCGTGTAGAAACCGTGCGTGAAGAAATGGTTGAAGCACAAGATGCAGTTCGTTTCTTACAACAGTATGGGGGTGCGCTGAATAAACTTGAGCCATTGGTTTCCGTTTTACAAAGTGATCCCCAACAACATGAACAGTTACAACGGGATTATGAAGCAGCTAAGCATAGTCAAATTAAGGCTAAACAACAGGCTTTTGCTCTGACTGAAGTAGTACAACGTCGTGCGCATTTCAGTTACAGCGACTCGGCGGGAATGCTTAGTGAAAATAGTGACTTGAATGACAAACTGCGTCAGCGTCTTGAACATGCGGAATCTGATCGCCGCCGTGCCCGTGAACAATTGCGCCAGCAGCAATCGCAATGTGCTCAGTTTAGTCAGGTATTGGCCTCATTGAAGAGTTCTTATGACACCAAACGGGATATGTTGCAGGAACTTGAGCAAGAGATGAAAGAGATCGGTGTTCAGGCTGATGCCGATGCAGAGAGTCGTGCCCGTGAACGTCGTGATCAGCTTCATACCGCCGTGCAAACTAATCGTTCCCGAATTAATCAGCTTGAGAAACAAATTGCATTCTGTGAGGCCGAAATAGAAAACCTCCACAAAAAGCTGCGTAAATCTGAGCGTGATTATTATCTGAAACGGGATCAGGTGGTTTCTTCTAAAGCTGGCTGGTGTGCTGTAATGCGGATGGTGAAAGACAATGGTGTTGAACGTCGCCTCCATCGTCGTGAACTGGCTTATATGGATGGTGATGCGTTACGTTCAATGTCAGATAAGGCGTTGGGAGCGTTGCGTCTTGCGGTAGCGGATAATGAGCATTTGCGTGACGCATTGCGATTGTCTGAAGATCCGAAACGTCCTGAACGTAAGATTCAGTTCTTTGTCGCTGTGTACCAACATCTGCGTGAGAGAATTCGTCAGGATATTATTCGTACCGATGATCCAGTTGATGCCATTGAACAAATGGAGATTGAACTGGCTCGCTTAACGGAGGAATTGACAGCACGCGAGCAAAAATTGGCCATTAGCTCTAAAAGTGTAGCCAATATCATCCGTAAAACCATTCAGCGTGAGCAGAACCGTATTCGTATGCTGAACCAGGGGTTGCAGACTGTTGCATTCGGTCAGGTAGGTGGTGTACGCCTGAATGTGAATGTACGTGAAAGCCACTCTGTTTTGCTGGATGTACTTTCTGAACAGCAGGAGCAGCACCAGGATCTGTTTAATAGCCAGCGTCTGACTTTCTCGGAAGCAATGGCCAAACTTTATCAGCGTTTGAATCCGCAAATCGATATGGGGCAGCGTTTACCTCAAACAATTGGTGAAGAACTACTGGACTATCGTAATTACCTTGAATTGGAAGTCGAGGTAAACCGTGGTTCGGACGGTTGGCTGAAAGCGGAAAGTGGGGCACTTTCCACAGGTGAAGCGATTGGTACGGGGATGTCAATTCTGGTGATGGTTGTACAGAGTTGGGAAGAGGAATCCCGTCGTCTGCGTGGCAAAGATATCTCTCCATGTCGTTTGCTGTTCCTTGATGAAGCGGCCCGTTTGGATGCAAAGTCAATTGCGACATTGTTTGAATTATGTGAACGTTTACATATGCAGTTAATTATCGCAGCGCCAGAGAATATCAGCCCAGAGAAAGGGACAACCTATAAACTGGTGCGTAAAATCTTCAATAATCAGGAACATGTGCATGTTGTTGGGTTGCGAGGTTTTGGACAGGAAGTGCCTGCTATCGAACAGCGGCAAGAGCAAGCTCAAATGATATTCTAAAGATAATTTCTTTTAAACTAATAGATTAAAGCCGTCATTCAATCAAATGACGGCTTTTAATTTATAAAGATAATGATAACGTTTTGAAATAGGAGTGTTTATTATTCTATGCCATTGTGACCAAGATGGCAGAAGGAAAAACGATGCATAAAGTGATGTTGACTGCGCTTGCTGTTGGTTTAAACGGTATAGCCCAGGCAAAAATACAATTGCCAGAGCAAATTCATCACAGGACGCACTAAAACCAAAACAGAAACAGTGACCAAATATTTACAGGAAGAGCTCCATATTCCTGCTGATAAAATGAACCTTATTATTTTTTCTGGTGATGATCCTGGTAAAAATAATAAAATTAGCTGGATGAGAGAGCATCTGATTCTTCTTATCAACTTTTACCTAAAGCAGGAAAATTTGGAGAAGAGTTGGTGATTAACTCAGAATATTAATATAAAAGTTTATTATGTTTATTTCTTATTAATGGAACTTTAAGTGCCTTTTCTTTTTTAAGATTAACATAATCTAAATTATTATAGTGAAAATTTTCTTTTGACTCATGTAATTGTATATAATTGAAAAGCTTTCTGTCTTAATAAGTAATTATGTATATAATTACTATTATTTTCTTCTGATAAAATAGCTCTGCCGATAATTAGAATAAGTCATTGGATAGCCAGATATACCCAGTAAATCTCATGTACAGTGCTAAGGCTGATGAATTCAGTCGATTAAGTTGTCTCTATGAAAAAGAGGGGTATACATAAAAAGCGAGGTGAACTCTTATGGCAAATAATACGGTAAGATTACTGAAATTTTCTTTTATTTGTAGCATATTAGTGGTATCAGAGGGTATCTTTGCCAATCAACAAAATAGATTGATAACAAATGATGTCCAGCAATTGTCAGGGGAACAAAAAAAAGCAGATAGCAACATAACCACTACTCAGATAGCTCCTGTATTTTTAACAAATTCTCTTGAAGAAAGTAAGGAACAATTACAGAATTTATTACCGAAAAAAATAATCCCTGTTTTCTCTGATAAGTTAGCCAGATTGTATTCGGTAAATAACATGAAACCATTATGGCAGGATGAAAATGCTATACAACATTTTGAACGACAATTATTTGATTTATCGTTAGCAGGGTTTCAGCCCCAATTTGGAAAATGGCTTGTGCAACTTAATTCTCCTGAATTAAGTGATATGGGACGAGATGTTATTCTATCTGATGCTATGCTAGGTTATCTTCATTTCATTAATAACATTCATAAGAAAGGGGATTCATGGTTATATAGCAAAACACCTTATAAAATCGATTTACCTTCTTCTGCTTCAATTGATAATTGGCAAAAAAATATTTCTCATAATAGCCTTAGTGATTATATTTCGGGATTATCTCCTAATCATTCTATGTATGAAAATATGCGCAGTGAGATGCTAAAACAATTATCAGATAAGCAGCCGTGGTCTGAATTTTTGATGAAAGAAACGTTAAGACCCGGACAAAGTAGTAAAAGTGTCACCGTATTAAGAAATATATTGATCCGAGCTGATACTTTGGATGCATCAGTAGTCAGGCCAGAAAATCAATTTTATAACAAAGAGTTAGTCGCTGCTGTAAAACGCTTTCAATCTTTACATGGATTACCTGCTGATGGTGTTATTGGGCAATCTACAAGGGTATGGCTAAATACTACGCCACAAACTCGTGCCAGAATTATGGCTTTGAATATGCAGCGATTACGCATTATTCCTGAGAATCTTCCTACCGCAATTTTAGTGAATATTCCGAATTATTCGTTATTTTATTATTTGGATGGCGAAAAAGTCTTAACTTCTAAAGTTGTTGTTGGACGTCCAAGCCGAAAGACACCGATTATGAGCAGTGAGATGAATAATGTGGTAATCAACCCTCCCTGGACTGTTCCTGTCAGTATGATCCGCAAAGATATAGCACCAAGAGCCATGCGTGATCCCAATTATTTTCGTAGTCGTGGTTATACTATTTTTTCCAGTTGGCATAGTGATGCTACAGTTATCAATCCCTCATCAATTAATTGGCGAGTAATAACACCTGGCAATTTCCCTTATCGGATACGGCAAGCTCCGGGCCCAACTAACTCATTAGGACGATTTAAGTTTAATATGCCAAACTCAGAGGCAATATATTTGCATGATACACCAAATCAGGCATCATTTAATCGGGAAATGAGAGCGATTAGTTCAGGTTGTGTACGTGTTAACAAAGCACCTGAATTAGCCAATATGCTATTGGGAGATGCGGGTTGGGATAAACATCGTGTGAATAATTCTTTGAGAACATGGACAACAAGGTATGTGAATATACCGAAAAAAATTCCAGTATTCCTTTATTATCAGACAGCTTGGGTCGATGAAAAAGGAAAGCCTCAATATCGGGAAGATATTTATGAATATGATAGCAATGCCAGAAAAAAATCTGAACTGGTGTCCCAACTTTTGGCAATCAAACGAGATATATTGTCACCATAATTTTTATTAAATTATAAATGAAAAGATTAATAATCGCATCTATGCAGTGAAAGTAAGGAATTTATCTTCTCACTGCTATTTTCTCTGCCACTCATTTTTTATCCCTTCTGGTTGTTTTTCTTTTAATTACAACGTAGTTATCTTAATCCGTTCAAATAATATTTTGCATTAATTCAACATAAGTATTTAAATTGTGTTTAATATAAATCGTGATACGTAAAGCAGATCACAAATATTAACTGGTAAATTTACAGTAATATACAAAAGTAGGAGGAAATATTTTTTGTCTGTTGCTGTATTGTTAATTGATTAAATATAATTGTTAATATAGTTTTGAAATTATCTATATACCTCTATGAATTTCAAAATATAGTCAATAAAGAATAAAGCCATATCTTGAAAGACAATGGGGGATAAATCATAGAATGGCAGGGCATAATACATGAATAATATTGATCATAACCGCCGTAAGTGGCTCGGCGTAGGTATGGTTGCATTGGGGTTAGGTTTATTGCCTCAACGTGCATTAGCTACATTGACAACTCTACGCCCCAGAAGCCTGCATATAGATAATCTCCATACCGGAGAAACTATTAAAACCGAGTTTTTTGACGGTCAACAATATAATAAATCTGAACTTGCTCGTCTGAATTATTTATTCCGTGATTATCGCCAAAATGAAATCAAAACAATTGATCCGAAGTTATTTGACCAGATTTACTTATTACAAATGATGATGGGAATAAATAAATCTGTTCAGTTGATATCGGGCTATCGTTCATTAAAAACTAATAATATGTTACGCCATAAAAGTTCTGGTGTGGCAAAACATAGTTATCATACCCGTGGTCAGGCAATGGATTTTCATATCGATGGGGTGGAGCTGACACATATTTGTAAGGCGGCATTGAAGATGAGAGCAGGTGGAGTAGGGTTCTATCCAAAAAGTAATTTTATTCATATTGATACAGGCCCGGTCAGGACGTGGTAATCTTAATATATTCTTTCATTTTTCAAGTTGTTTCTCTGTTCGCAGTGCTATAACTTGAAAATTTATTGGGTATATTAAGAAATTATCCTGATTGTGGAGTTAAGTAATACAATGAAATACCACATTATGCCTGTCACCGCTGCGATGCAGAATTGTACGTTGATCTGGTGCGAGGAAACTCTGGAGGCTGCAATTGTTGATCCCGGTGGTGAAGCTGAAAAACTGATATCTGAAATAGAACGTCGGGGGTTAAAGTTAACTCAAATTTTACTGACACATGGTCACTTTGATCATGTTGGTGCAACTGTTGATATTGCTACTCATTTTAATGTGCCGGTTCATGGGCCACATAAAGCCGATGCGTATTGGATAGAAGCATTAGAAGTTCAGTGTCAGATATTTGGTGTCAAAGAATGCCCATCCTTTACTCCTGAACGTTGGCTGGATGAAGGGGATACATTACAAATAGGCTACATCCGACTTTCTGTTTTGCATTGTCCGGGACACACTCCAGGGCATATTATCTTTGCTAATCATACTGAGAAATTAATCTCAATGGGGGATGTACTGTTTAAAGGCAGTATCGGGCGCACGGATTTTCCGGGTGGAAATTATGATGAGTTGATTCAATCTATTAAAGAAAAAGTGTTACCTTTGGGAGATGATTATCAATTTATTCCCGGACATGGGCCAATGTCAACCTTGGGCCATGAGCGAAAAACTAACCCCTTTTTGTAAAACCGCTCAATTAGTTTTCAGGCCCAGGATTTTGAGGTAAAAATAATAAAGCCGCTAAATAAGCGGCTTTATTATCAGGATGCTTTATGTACCTATGAAAGTTAAAGCACAGCAACGATAGCTTCACACAGAGGAACCATGTTCTCCAATGTTAAGCCTGCTACGTTAATACGACCGGAGCTAACCGCATAAACAGCGTATTCTTCACGCAGGCGCTCAACTTGTTCTTTAGTCAGACCACTGAATGAGAACATCCCATTTTGAGCGATGATAAAGCTGAAATCTTGTTTTGTCCCTTTTTCCTGCAACGTGTTTACAAACAACTGGCGCATGCGCTGAATGCGTTCACGCATTGCTGCCAATTCCTGAATCCATTCTGTTTTCAGTTCTTCGTTGGACAAAATGGTTGTTACTACAGATGCACCATGTGCTGGTGGATTGGAGTAGTTGGTACGAACAATAGATTTCGCCTGACTGAATGCTTTTTCTGCGGTGTCACTATCTGCTGCAACGATAGTGCAAGCACCTACACGCTCGTTGTACAGGCCGAAGTTTTTGGAGTAAGAGCTGGCAACGAGCAGTTCATTGTGATTTTTAGTAAAAATGCGCAGACCTTCGGCGTCTTCATCCAGCCCTTTGGCAAAACCCTGATAAGCGAAATCGAATACAGGCAACCAGCCATTTGCCGCAGATAAATCTGCCAGTTTCTGCCACTGTTCAGCGGTTGGATCAATACCGGTTGGGTTATGGCAGCAGCCATGCAGCAGAATAACATCACCTGCCTGTGCTTCAGACAGACTGGCAAGCATACCTTCGAAATCCAGTGCGTGTTTTTCCGCATCGTAGTAGTTGTATTCGCGGATCTCTAAACCTGCGCTGGTGAAAACGCCTTTATGGTTTGGCCAGGTCGGGTTGCTGATCCAAACACGTTTGGCATTGGTTTGTTTAGCAATAAAATCAGCGGCAATACGCAGCGCACCTGTTCCACCTGGGCTTTGTACAGTACGGGCGCGTTTGTCAGTAACGATAGTGCTGGTGTTGCCGAAGAGCAGTTCTTGAGTTACGCGACCAAATTCCGGTAATCCGCTAATTGCCAGATAATTTTTAGTGGTTTCATTTTCCAGCAGGAATTTTTCTGCTTTTTTAACGGTCGTCAGGACAGGGGTTTTACCGGTTTCATCTTTGTAGACACCAATACCCAGGTTGATTTTATTTTCGCGGGGATCAGCTTTAAAACTATCTGCTAAACCAAGGATGGGGTCGGCAGGCGCTGCGGTGATTTTCTCAAACATTTTTTCAATTCCAAAATTTGGAGAGTTAAGCCCAAAATGAGTTATACGCCGCTCAGGGTAACCTTAAGAAACTCATTTGCCAACCACTAGTAGTAAAAAGAATAAAATCTTGTGAAGTAGTTTACGGAGTGAAGAAAATAGTCAGAAAAAACAGTAAAGTAAAGTACAAAAAGCAGCGCTGGAGCGCTGCTTTTCTAAGATAAATTTGTTCAACTTTTCGTTAAACAGTTTTATCAGAAATGATTAGAACTGATAAGTCAGGCCAACACCGAATACGTTACGAGCACCTGTGTCTTGACCTTCGTTTCTGTCCAGCAGGTTGATTTTGTAATCAACATAGGTAGACAGGTTTTTGTTAAAGTAGTAGTAAGAACCTACAGAAACATATTTAACCAGATCAGCGTTGATACCTTTGGCATCGTTGTTACGATTCAGATCCTTACCTTTGGATTGAACATAAGCCAGAGATGGTTTCAGACCATAGTCAGCGAACAGGTATTGTGCAACTAATTCAACGTTTTGAGTTTTATTAGCAACACCTTTGTATTCGTCACCAGCAATTTTTACTGAACCAGGGGTCATATTGCGGGTTTCGCCGTACATTGCTGCCAGATATACGTTGTTGGCATCGTATTTAGCACCGATGTTCCATGCTTCTGCACGTTTGCCGTGGGCCAAACTAGTATTCCATTGGCCATTTGCACGAGCAGAGTTAGCGTAAGAACCACCAACAGTAAGACCATCAACTATGTTATAAGTAACAGCTAAACCGTAACCATCACCGTTTGCTTTATTTTCACTTGTGTTAGTTTCACCTGCCTTATTAACTACACCACGCTCATTTTTGGTACGATCGCTATTTTGACCTTGGTATTGCAGAGCAAAGTTCAGACCATCAACCAGACCAAAGAAGTCAGTGTTACGGTAGGTCAACAGGCCAGTAGCACGGCCAGTCATATAGTTATCAGTTTTAGCCATGGAATCAGCACCAAAGATTGGCAGTACGTCAGTCCATGCGTTAATGTCGTAGTTTACGCCGTAGTTACGACCGTAATCCAGTGAACCATAGTTAGCGAATTTCAAACCCGCAAAAGCCAGACGAGTAGCAGTATCTTGCTTTCCTTCTTCAGTGTGGGCTTTCAGGTTGTATTCCCAACGACCGAAACCAGTCAGTTGATCAGAGATCTGAGTTTCGCCTTTGATGCCGATACGAGCGTAAGAAGCATCACCATCTTCTTTGCTTCTCTTATCGGAGAACTGATGACGCACGTCTACTTTACCGTACAGATCCAGTTTGTTACCATCTTTGTTGAAAATTTCGGCTGCGTTTGCTGTACCAGCAACCAGCAGAGCTGGAATTACCACTGCAAGAATATTGCGCTTCATTATTATTACCCTCATTGGTGTTATTCAGACATCTGTTACTGCCAGAAACAGAACACTAAAGTTTTTGGAACTATTTATGGGTATCAAGTGTCTTATTAATCTGCGCTCAGTGTTCCATTGGTCATAGGTTTTATCCACCTTCAAAATGCTACAAAAGCACAATATTAGTAACGAAATGAAAATAGATATTTCAAATTGTAAATGTCAAGGAACTTTTTTTGCACTGTTTTCGCCATAGAATGAAAAAAGCCAGCAAATGCTGGCTTTTCTTAGGATTAAATTTTGCTCATTTATTAAGCTGATTCATTAGAAACTTGCGTTTCTTGGTGTCCGTGGGAATGGGATAACATCGCGTACATTTGATACACCAGTGACATAAGCCACCAGACGTTCAAAGCCCAGACCGAAACCAGAATGAGGAACAGTGCCATAACGGCGTAGATCACGATACCACCAATAATCGTCTTTATTCAGTCCCATCTCTTCCATACGCTTATCCAGCATGTCCAAACGTTCTTCACGTTGGGAACCACCAATAATCTCACCAATGCCTGGCGCCAGAACATCCATTGCAGCAACAGTTTTACCATCTTCATTCATGCGCATGTAAAAGGCTTTGATGTCTTTTGGATAGTTTTTCATAATAACTGGTGCACCAAAGTGCTTCTCTGCCAGATAACGCTCATGTTCAGATGCCAAATCAACACCCCAGTAAACAGGGTTTTCAAATTTATGACCACAGTTTTCCAGAATTTCAATGGCATCAGTGTAATCCAACTGAACAAAGTCTGAATCAACAAATTTTTCCAGTCGGGTAATGACTTCGCTATCAACACGTTCTGCAAAGAAAGCGAGATCATCAGCACGTTCTGCCAAAGCTGCCTTGAAGACATACTTCAGCATTTCTTCAGCGAGTTTGGCGATATCGTTCAAATCGGCAAAAGCGACTTCTGGCTCAAGCATCCAGAACTCAGCCAGATGGCGGCTGGTATTGGAGTTTTCAGCACGGAAAGTCGGCCCGAAGGTATAGACTTTGCTCAATGCACAGGCATAGGCTTCACCGTTCAACTGGCCAGATACTGTCAGGAAGGCTTCACGTCCGAAGAAATCCTTACTGAAATCAACTTCACCTTTATCTGTCAGTGGCAGGTTTTGCAGATCCAAAGTGGAAACGCGGAACATTTCACCTGCACCTTCGGTATCTGAAGCAGTGATCAAGGGTGAAGATACCCAAAAGAAACCTTTCTCATGATAAAAACGATGCAGAGCTTGTGCCAGAGTGTGACGAACACGGGCAACTGCACCAATCAGGTTGGTACGTGGGCGGAGGTGGGCCACTTCACGCAGGTATTCGATGCTGTGGCGTTTCGCCGCCATTGGGTAAGTATCAGGATCTTCCACCATACCAATAACAACTACTTTGGTTGCTTGCAGCTCGAAACTCTGGCCTTTACCTTGTGATTCTACTACTGTGCCAGTCACTTCCACAGAGCAGCCAGTAGTCAAATTCAGAATTTCATCCTGGTAATTAGGTAAATTATTATTAACGACGGCCTGTAATGGATTAAAGCAGGAACCGTCATAGACGGCGAGGAATGAGATACCAGCTTTAGAATCTCTCCTTGTACGTACCCAGCCGCGGACGGTGACTTCGCTGCCAACCGGAACACGGCCTTGCAGTACATCGACTACAGGCGCTACGCTCATAAATTTCTCTCTTCTTTTATATGATAGTGAAATAATTAATTAGATTTATTGTAAATAGTGTCAAATAAACACTATGGCCCATTATCTTACTTGTCATCTCACAGGAAACAAGCAGAAATTAAAGGGATTAACAGGGAAATAAAGAGAAAAGATATTTTTCTTCCCGACATAACCGGAATGTGACAGGTTATGCCGGAAACAACCGGTAGAGATTATACTGGAAACTACACGGCTTTTTTCATTTCCGGTATATCAAATGCTCTGCGTAATCTGTTGACAAACTCAACATCTTCACAAATGGTTTTTCCTGGGCTGTCAGATAGCTTAGCCACCGGTTTACCATTGCATTCAACGAGTTTAATCACAATATTCAGCGGTTTTATGCCCGGAATATTACAGGTCAACCGTGTGCCAATGCCAAACATGACATTGATTCGCTTGTAAAAATGTTGATAGAGACCCAGTGATTTTTGCAGATCCAGACTGTCCGAAAATACTAATGTTTTGGTCTGTGGATCGATACCCAGTGATTGGTAGTGTGTAATCGCTTTTTCACCCCATTCGATGGGATCGCCGGAGTCATGGCGCAGACCGTTATAAGCAGTAGCGAGGGATTTATCAAAATCCCGCAGGAATGCATCCATCGTAATGCAATCTGTCAGGGCAATGCCTAACTGCTCTGGATATTCACTTAACCAAGTCTGTAATGCTGCCCGCTGGCTGTTAGCGAGTTCAGGGCTGATTTGCTGATGTGCCTGAAACCACTCATGAGCTTGTGTGCCGAGAGGTGCCAGATCCAGCTGTTGTGCCAGTTGGTAGTTACTGGTGCCAATTAGATAAGGGAAGCTCTCTTTCAGCTCCTTGACGATGGCATATTGCACTTCATGTGAAAAACGACGTCGAGTGCCAAAATCCATCAACTTGAAACCGGACAAATCGATATTTTCTGCGGCGGCATCTTGATGGAACAACTCAATTAACTTTCTGAGCTGACTGACAGCCACTTCCGGTTTTATTTCAGGAGAACGATGGCGGTGAACCAGTTCACTAATTAAGGCAAGCAGTGGAACTTCCCATAGAATAACGTCACGCCATAAACCTGAAATTCTGATGGTTAACTGCCCCTTATCAGTAACAGAAACTTCGACTTGTTCTGGATTAAAACGAAAAGTTTTGAACCAGTTCAGATAATCTTGTTTAAAGAACGGTAAACTGGAAAGATATTCGGCTTCGCGTTCTGTCAGGGCTAAATCAGCCATCATATTAATTTGATGACGTAATTCCTCGGCATATTCACCGAGTAGCTCATCACTACGACAACGAAATTCTGCAACAACAGGAATATTGTTGTAATGGTGGTACACCGCTTGCTGCATATGAAATTTATAAGCATCAGTGTCAAGCAGTGATTTGATAATCGGGGTAGCGTCTAAAGTCATGGCGCGTCAAGCATCCTCGCGGAGCATTTGTGTCTGCTAAATCGATAAAGTCGGAAGAGTATACCGCGATTATTAGGTTATTAAAGCCACATAATCACATATATTTTTCCGGACAATAGAGATTAAGGTTGATCAATTTATAGATGATATCATGTTAAATACACTATGAGATGACAATTAGCACAAAAGCACCAATATTCTGGTTACATCATTTATACCTTTATTTAATAAATGATTAGCATTCGAAAAAAGAGATTTCAAGATTGAAAGGATGCGATCTCTGTGGCAGCGTTAGCTTCTCAATCTAGTAATGAAAAAGGTTTCTTATGACACAACAACGGCTTGTTAAACATCGTCTGGATTATAAAGCGCCAGATTACACTATTACAGATATTGATCTCGATTTTGTTCTGGATGCAGATAAAACAATTGTCACGGCAACCAGCCAGGTAAAACGTCTGATTAATGACATTACACCACTCATTTTGGATGGGGAAAATCTCACACTGAAGAGTATCCATATTAATGATATAGCGTGGGAACATTATCAGGAGCAGGAGGGTCAATTAATCATAGAACAATTACCCGTACAGTTTACTCTGAAAATTGTTAATGAAAACTATCCATCTGCTAACACTGCACTTGAAGGGCTGTATGTGTCAGGTGATGCTCTGTGTACGCAGTGTGAATCGGAAGGTTTTCGTAACATTACTTATTATCTGGACAGACCGGATGTACTGGCCCGTTTTACGACCCGTATTACCGCAGATAAGTCTAAATATCCTTTCTTATTGTCTAATGGTAACCGCGTTGAGCAGGGAGATCTTGATGGTGGTCACCATTGGGTGAAATGGCAGGATCCATTCCCGAAACCTTCTTATCTGTTCGCGTTGGTGGCGGGGAATTTTGATGTCTTGCATGATACTTTTATTACCCGTAGTGGTCGTGAAGTTGCTCTGGAGTTGTTTGTAGACCGGGGTAATTTGGATCGGGCCGATTGGGCCATGACATCACTGAAAAACTCCATGAAGTGGGATGAAACTCGCTTTGGTTTGGAGTATGACCTTGATATTTACATGATCGTCGCTGTTGATTTCTTCAATATGGGGGCGATGGAGAATAAAGGGCTGAATATCTTTAACTCCAAATATGTATTAGCGAAAACTGAAACGGCAACAGATAAGGATTATCTCGGCATTGAAGCCGTGATTGGTCATGAATATTTCCATAACTGGACGGGAAATAAGATCACTTGCCGTGATTGGTTCCAATTAAGCCTGAAAGAAGGGCTGACAGTATTCCGTGATCAAGAATTCAGTTCTGATTTAGGTTCACGCTCTGTTAACCGCATTAATAATGTGCGTGTTATGCGCGCAGCACAGTTTGCTGAAGATGCCAGCCCAATGGCGCATCCTATCCGCCCTGATCAAGTGATGGAAATGAATAATTTCTATACGCTGACAGTCTATGAAAAAGGCTCGGAAGTGATCCGAATGATCCATACATTGCTGGGTGAGGAACAATTTCAAGCAGGGATGCAGCTTTATATTCATCGTCACGATGGGAGTGCAGCAACCTGTGACGATTTTATTCAGGCGATGGAAGATGCTTCAAACGTTGATTTGTCATTATTCCGCCGTTGGTACAGCCAATCCGGTACGCCAGTAGTGACTGTCCGCGATGAATACGATGCAGAAAAACGGCAATATACTCTGCATGTCAGTCAGATGACACCACCAACTGCCGATCAGAAAATGAAACTGCCACTACATATTCCGCTGGATATTGAGTTGTATGATGAAGATGGTCGGGTGATCCCATTATGCCGTGATGGTCAGTTGGTTCACCATGTCCTGAATGTTACCAATGCAGAACAATCATTTGTATTTGATGATGTTCCGTCACGGCCGATTCCTTCTTTATTACGTGAATTCTCGGCACCAGTGAAATTGGATTATCTGTATAATGATACCCAATTGGCGTTCTTAATGAAGCATGCACGTAATGAATTTTCCCGTTGGGATGCCGCACAAGCGTTGTTGGCTAATTATATAAAACTGAATGTTGCCCGTTATCAGCAATCTCAGCCAATAGAGTTACCAATGCATGTGATTGATGCATTCCGTGCGGTGTTGTTGGATAAGGCTATCGACCCTGCCTTGGCCGCTCTGATCCTGACACTGCCATCTGAAAATGAAATGGCAGAGTTGTTTACGGTGATTGATCCACAGGCTATTCATGAGGTGATTTATGCCATCACACGTAGTCTGGCTAATGAAATGGCGGATGAATTTGCTGCTGTTTATCACAGCATTCACACAGGAACATATCGTATAAATCACCAGGATATTGCGAAACGAGCATTACGTAATATTTGTCTGCATTATTTAGCTTTTATTGAAGATAAGGGGCAGGCAGATAAATTAATCGCTGCCCAATATTATCAGGCTGATAATATGACGGATACTATTGCTGCATTATCTGCGGCGATGGCGGCAGAATTGCCTTGCAGTTATCAACTGATGGATGAATTTGATCAACGTTGGCATCAAGATGGTTTAGTTATGGATAAGTGGTTTATCCTTCAAGCCACTAGCCCGGCGTTTGATGTACTTGATAAAGTTCGTAGCCTGATGAAGCATCGTTCTTTCAGTCTGAGTAATCCAAATCGGGTTTATTCGTTACTGAGAACTTTCTTTGCCAATAACGCAGTAGCATTTCATGCTGAGGATGGGCGTGGTTATCAGTTCTTGAAAGAAGTATTGATTGACCTGAACAGCCGGAATCCACAAGTGGCGTCACGTTTAATTGAACCGTTGATTCGTTTGAAACGTTATGATGAAAAACGTCAGGCGCTGATGCGTGTTACTTTAGAAGAATTGAAAGAATTGGAAAACTTATCTGGTGACTTGTTTGAAAAAATCACCAAGGCACTTGAAAGCTGAGTTATGATATTTGCCTCCGGCAACAGCCGGAGGATATTTTGCTGTTCAGATCTTCTTCTGTCGATAACTTGTTAACATAGTGATTTGTTAATACAGCTATTTGTTAATACAGAAGTACACTGAAAAATATCTTCTTTGCTACGTTTACATTTTGCCAGGATCTCTTTAAGATGCTCCGCGCTTATTTCACTGTCACCATGACCTGTCATTATGCTTGCAGGAGATTGCATGTATTATTCTCTTCTAAAAAAGGCATTGTTCCAGCTTGATCCGGAACAAGCACATGAACTTACTTTCCGCCAGCTTAAACTTGTTACCGATACTCCTTTCGAATTCCTCATCCGCCAATCAGTTGCTACTAAGCCCGTCACTTGTATGGGATTATCATTTAAAAATCCTCTTGGTTTAGCCGCTGGTCTTGATAAGAATGGTGATTGCATTGATGCATTTGGTGCGATGGGCTTTGGTTTTGTTGAAATTGGTACAGTAACACCACGACCACAAGCCGGGAATGATAAGCCGAGATTATTCCGCGTTGTTGAAGCGGAAGGCATTATTAATCGGATGGGTTTTAATAATCTTGGCGTTGATAATCTGGTCGAGAATGTCAAAAGAGCAAAATACGACGGAATTATCGGAATTAATATTGGTAAAAATAAAGATACACCAGTAGAAAATGGTAAAGATGATTATTTAATTTGCATGGATAAAGTTTATCCTCATGCAGGTTATATTACGATTAATATCTCTTCACCTAATACACCGGGCCTGAGAACATTACAGTATGGTGAAGCGCTGGATGATCTCTTGTCTGCGATTAAAAATAAACAAAGTGAACTACAACTAAAATATCAAAAGTACGTTCCCGTTGCTGTGAAAATTTCACCAGACCTTACAGAAGAAGAATTAGTAAAAATTGCAGATAGTTTAATACGTCATCACATTGATGGTGTTATTGCGACTAATACCACATTAGATAGAAAGATTATTGCAGGATTGAGTCACTGTCATGAAGCTGGTGGTTTGAGTGGTCGTCCTGTACAACTGCGCAGCACAGAGATTATTCGACGTCTTTCTCAGGAATTAAAAGATGAAATACCAATTATTGGTGTTGGTGGAATTGACTCCCTGGTTTCTGCCAGAGAAAAAATGGAAGCAGGAGCTTCATTGATTCAGATATTCTCTGGTTTTATTTATAAAGGGCCAAAATTAATCAAAGATATTGTCAATTATATCTGAGTATTCGCTACAATCTTGTATTAAAGGTTTTGTGTTGGGGGTTTATTTCTGCCCCCAATTCGTCTATATTTTGTCTGGCAGATTAATCTTTTATCAATTCTTTTGAATCTCCATGATGGTGGTGCTTATTTTTAAACAAGTAAACTATTTTGAGTATAAAAGGGTAAGCAATGAGAATTAGACCTGATGATCAGTGGTGCTGGTATTTTGATGCCGAACATAATCGTGTCATGCTCGATCTTGCTAATGGTATGGTTTTTCGTTCCCGTTTTCCTGCCAAAATGTTGACTATTTATGCAACCACAATGAAAGAAAGTTGTTTTTCTGTCGATGATGCAGCACTTTATTATACTTTCGAAGAATATTCCCGCCGCATTAATATTGCACCAGAGCTCAGGGCTGAATTAGCACTAAATGGATTAGTTGCGTTTCGCTTTATGAAACCACAAATGCCTAGAAGCTGGTATTTTTCTGTTTTTTCTTTAATGACTAAACCGGAGCAAGGAGAAATTGTTCAGGTGCGTTTACAAAATGATGGAACAGAAATTCTGTTTATGGTTGCTGAAGCTGGAGATAGTGCCAGCGTATGCTTATTAGTGCAGCAAAAATTAGATCTCGGTGATCGCGTGATGAATTTTTGTGATCCGATCAAAATAATGAATGATCGTTTAATGCCTTATATTGAACCCGCCCAGTCGCCAATATATGACAAGGTAATCTAACGTTATTGTATTATGGGAAGACAACAAATTAACTATATAGCTTATAAATATTGAGCTATATCGACATCAATCAAAGGCTGATTTTTCCTCTCCTTCACTATCTTAACTAATATCTGATCATCGAGAGTCTCCGGCATTTTTTCGTACAGTTCCGCAGTAACACAATACGCAGTAACACAATACGCAGTAACACATAAAAAAACAGGTTGATTTTTGTTCATAGTGAGCAATCTTATGACATGTTGCTGGTATTAGCTATAATGGCAGCAATTTTTTTGGTGGTACATTTCTTGGTAAATAATAGTCTTGGTGAATAATAGTATGAGCTCTCTCTTTGCCAGCACGGCACGTGGACTGGAAGAACTGTTAAAAAACGAACTGGAAATACTGGGTGCGCAATCCTGCAAGATTGCCCAAGGCGGGGTTCATTTTAAAGGTGATGAACGAGTGATGTATAAAAGTCTGCTCTGGAGCAGACTGGCATCCCGAATCCTGCTTCCGCTTAATGAATTCAAGGTATACAGTGACCTGGATCTGTATCTGGGAGTTCAATCTATTGACTGGACTGAGATTTTTTCAGTAGATAGTACATTTTCAGTCCATTTCAGTGGTACAAATGAAGAAATCAGAAATACACAATATGGCGCTCTGAAAGTAAAAGATGCCATTGTTGACTGCTTTATGCGTAAAATAAAGCAGCGTCCCGATGTTGCTAAACAGCAACCGGATGTGCGTATTAATGTCTTCCTGAATAAAGAAAAAGCAACTGTCTCCCTGGATTTAAGTGGCGACGGGTTGCATATCCGTGGTTATCGTGATTTGGCCGGACAAGCCCCTTTAAAGGAAAATTTGGCCGCAGCGATTGTCTTGCGTTCTGGTTGGAATGCGGGAACGCCGATGGTTGATCCGATGTGTGGTTCAGGAACGTTATTGATTGAAGCGGCAATGATGGCGGCAAATTGTGCCCCTGGTTTACACCGTCAACATTGGGGATTCACTTCATGGTTGAAATTCAATGAAACAATCTGGCGTGAAGTTGCTACAGAAGCGCAGGTGCGTTTCAGAAAGGGACTGCAAGAAACGACTTCCCGCTTTTTTGGTATAGATATTGACCGGCGGGCTATGGATATGGCGCGCTCAAATGCCAGAAGAGCTGGAGTTTCCCAATTGATCCAATTCCAGCAGGGAGATGCAAGTAAGCTGGAAAACCCATTGCCGGAAGGGGTAACAGGTACAGTATTGAGTAACCCGCCTTATGGAGAACGTCTTGAAAGTGAGCCTGCGCTGATTGCTTTGCACAATGTATTTGGCCGGATCATGAAAAGCCGTTTTTCAGGCTGGCGTTTATCTCTATTCAGTGCTTCACCAGAATTGTTAAGTTGCCTGCAATTGCGGGCTGAACGTGAGTTTAAAGCGAAAAATGGTCCTTTGGATTGTGTTCAGAAAAACTATTTTGTCCAGACAAACTCTTCCATCCAGAAAAACACGCAGTTATCAGACAAACCTCAATCACTGGATAGCGGTATTGCCGAAGATTATGCGAATCGTTTGCGTAAAAATGAGAAGAAGTTGAGTAAATGGGCTAAGCAGCAGGGTATTGATTGCTATCGATTATATGATGCAGATTTACCGGAATATAATGTAGCAGTTGATCGCTATGCTGATAAAGTTATTGTTCAGGAATACTCACCCCCTAAGTCTGTTGATGCCAATAAAGCTCGTCAACGTCTATTTGATGTGATCAGTGCAACAATGAATGTGCTCGGATTGCAATCTAATCAGCTGATCCTGAAAACTCGTCAGCGTCAGAAAGGCAAAAATCAATATGAAAAACTCGCTGAAAAGAAAGAATTCTTTTTGGTGGACGAATATGGGGCGAAATTCTGGGTTAATCTGACAGATTATCTGGATACAGGACTATTTCTCGATCACCGTATTGCCCGCCGGAAACTGGGCGAAATGAGCCAAGGAAAAGATTTCCTCAATTTATTTGCCTATACCGGTTCAGCAACCGTTCATGCCGGTTTGGGAGGCGCTCGCTCGACGACCACAGTGGATATGTCCCGCACTTACCTTGAGTGGGCTGAGAAAAACTTGCAGGTAAATGGCCTGACTGGTCGTCAGCATCGTTTGATTCAGTCTGATTGTTTGAGTTGGCTGGCACAGACACGTGAACAATTTGATCTGATTTTTATTGACCCTCCGACATTCTCCAATTCCAAACGTATGGAAGAGACATTCGATGTTCAACGTGATCATATTACCTTAATGAAAGGGCTGAAACGCTTGCTTCGCCGGGGCGGAACTTTAATGTTCTCCAACAATAAGCGTGGTTTTAAAATGGATTTTGTTGAACTTGAGAAGTTAGGTCTGGTTGCAGAAGAAATTACAGAAAAAACTTTATCTCAAGATTTTGCCCGTAACCGCCAGATCCATAATTGCTGGTTGCTGCGTCACGTTGGCGAGGAAAAATAATATTATGTCATTGATTAGTTTATCTGGTGCTTGGTTATCATTCAGTGATGCGCCGTTATTGGATAATGCTGAGTTACATATCGAAGAAAATGAGAGAGTGTGTCTGGTTGGTCGCAATGGGGCAGGGAAATCTACCTTATTGCGTGTACTGTCGAAAGAACAGATGCTGGATGACGGGCAAGTTACCTATGAGCAGGATCTGATTGTCGCCCGTTTGCAACAAGATCCTCCTCGTGATGTAGAAGGAACCGTATTTGATTTTGTTGCTGAAGGAGTAAAAGAGCAGGCAGAATATATCAAAGCATTTCATCAAACTTCACGTTTGGTAGAAACAGATCCTAGCGACAAAAACCTTAACCGATTGGCGGAATTGCAGGAAGTGTTAGATATTCGCGGTCTTTGGTTACTCGATAGCCGCATTAATGATGTATTAAAACAGCTTTCTTTGCCTGCCGAAGCGAAATTATCTTCTCTGTCAGGAGGTTGGTTACGTAAAGCCGCTTTAGGAAGGGCTTTGGTCAGTTCACCAAAAGTGCTTTTCCTTGATGAACCAACTAACCATCTTGATATTAATACGATTGAGTGGTTGGAAAATTTCCTGAAAGATTTTAATGGCAGCTTAGTTTTTATTTCCCATGACCGTTCGTTTATCCGCAGTATGGCGACTCGAATTGTCGATTTGGATCGTGGAAAACTGATTTCATGGCCGGGAAATTATGATAAATACCTTGAAGGTAAAGAAGAAGCTTTACGGGTCGAAGAACTACAGAATGCTGAATTTGATAAAAAACTGGCTCAGGAAGAAGTTTGGATCCGTCAGGGGATTAAAGCACGCCGTACCCGCAATGAAGGGCGGGTAAGGGCACTGAAAGCATTGCGTGTAGAGCGTTCTGAACGCCGTAATGTTATTGGCATGGCAAAAATGCAGGTCGAAGAGGCGACACGCTCCGGTAAGATTGTGTTCGAACTGGAAAATGTTAATTACCAGATTGGTGATAAGTCATTAGTCAAGAATTTCTCGGCTCAAATTCAACGTGGTGACAAAATTGCTTTAGTCGGGCCGAATGGTTGTGGCAAAACAACATTATTGAAGTTGATGTTGGGAGATTTGTCGGCAGATAGTGGTCGGATCCATTGCGGAACAAAACTTGACGTCGCTTATTTTGATCAGCATCGTGCAGCTCTTGATCCGGACAAGACGGTGATGGATAACCTTGCCGAAGGTAAACAGGAAGTGGTAGTAAACGGGCGACCACGTCATGTTTTGGGTTATCTGCAAGATTTCCTTTTCCATCCTAAACGGGCAATGACACCTGTTCGGGCGCTTTCGGGTGGTGAACGTAACCGCCTGCTGTTAGCGCGTTTGTTCCTGAAACCCAGCAATTTGCTTATTCTTGATGAACCTACCAATGATCTCGACGTTGAAACGCTGGAGTTACTGGAAGAACTCGTGGATAGTTATAGCGGTACAGTGATTTTGGTAAGCCATGATCGTCAGTTTGTTGACAATTCAGTGACAGAATGTTGGATTTTTGAAGGTAATGGAGAGATTAACAACTATGTTGGTGGATACTTTGATGCTCAGCAGCAACGGGCACAAACAGTCTCTTTACGCCAGTCTTCCGTAAAAAAGGAGAGAGTGGAAGCCAAACCGGTTAAAGCCAAGGAAACGACGAAATGCTCAAATAATAAGATAAGTTACCATTTACTCAGAGAGTTAGAACAACTACCATCATTATTGGAAACGTTGGAACAAGAGATAGAACAGCTACAAACTCAGGTCAGTGATCCAGAATTTTTTAGTCAATCATACGAAATTACACAAAACGTGTTGCAGAAACTGGCAGATAAAGAGCAAAAATTAGAAAAAGCTTTTGATCGCTGGCAGGAGCTGGAAATGATGAAAAATGGATGATATTTGCTGCATATATATCCGATAGTGTACAAATTGCCGCTAATACAGCGGCAATTTACAGGGCTAAATAAGAAAAAGCGGCATTGATTTGTTACAGGAGAGGTACTTTGTGTTCTGACAATCATCAGCATGACAAACTGGTTTTATGCTCCCAATGCGATATGCTGGTGGCCTTACCTGACCTGGAGGAAGGAAATAAGGCGGTTTGTCCACGATGTGACACTTTACTGACTGCAAAGTGGAAAGAACCACGTAATCAACCGACAGGTTATGCAGTAAGTTCATTATTAATGTTATTTCTTGCTTGCCTGTTTCCCTTCGTCAGCATGAATGTTGCGGGTATTGTCAATGAAATTACTTTGACAGAGATCCCAGAGGTTATGTTCAGTGAAGATTATTCGAGCATAGCTGTATTCTTCTTGATCTTTGTGCAGCTTGTACCTGCATTCTGCATGATTTCCATTATCCTTTTATGTCAGAACATTAAAATAGCACGTCGGCTAAAAATTGAGTTGGCGCGTATTTTGTTTCAGATGAAAACCTGGTGTATGGCTGAGATCTTTTTAGCCGGCGTGCTGGTTAGTTTCGTTAAGCTTATGGCTTATGGCGATATTGCGGTTGGTCTGAGTTTTCTGCCTTACTGTCTTTTTTGCCTGTTTCAGGTCAGAGCGTTCCAATGCCTTGACAGATATTGGATTTGGAATGATATAGAATCTGCACCCAAAGTGTGTATGCTTCTGCAAGCGGGTAAACCCGGTTTAGTTCAGGGCATCAGATTGTGTCAATGTTGTACTGCTATTTTGCCTGCTCAACAACATCAATGTCCTCGTTGCCACTCAAAAGGACATGCTCGCCGTCACTATAGTCTTCAATGGACTATGGCGCTATTAGTCACATCAGCCATACTTTATATTCCAGCGAATGCATTGCCGATCATGGTGACTCAGACGTTAGGAAGTCACATTAACTCAACCATTTTGGAAGGCATTATTTTGCTCTGGAGTACTGGCTCTTATCCGGTTGCTCTGGTTATTTTTATTGCCAGTATTATGGTGCCTTTGCTGAAAATGTTCTCTATCTGCTGGTTATGCTGGGACGCTAAAAGTCACGGCAGATATAACTCGGAAACTATGCATTTGATTTACGAAGTAGTGGAATTTGTTGGGCGCTGGTCAATGATTGATGTTTTTGTTATTGCTGTTTTATCGACATTAGTACGCATGGGGCAGTTCATGAGTATCTATCCTGCAACAGGAGCAATATTATTTGCTTTGGTGGTGATTTTGACAATGTTTGCGTCAATGACATTTGATCCACGCTTAACCTGGGATAAAGCTAATAAGAAATTTGAGTTACAGAAGAATGAGGAATCGTAAGGTGACGGATAAAGAAGAGAAATTGATTCAGGCCAGGATCAGTAAACTTAAGAGTTGGTCACCTATATGGATCGTACCGATTGTTACCGTGCTTATTGGAGCCTGGATATTATTTTATCACTTTAGCCATCAAGGGCCCGAAGTCACTCTGATAACGTCTAATGCTGAAGGTATTGAAGCCGGAAAAACGAAAATAAAAAGCCGCAGTGTTAATGTTGGTGTGGTTGAAAGAGTGTCATTAAGCGATAACTTAGGTGAGGTGATTATCAAAGCGCGCTTAAATGATGGTATGGAGAGGTTATTACATAAAGATACTGCATTTTGGGTTGTAAAACCCCAAATTGGTCGTGAAGGCGTTTCTGGGCTGAGTACCTTGTTATCTGGGGTATTTATTGAATTACAACCCGGCAATGAAGGTAGTGAAGAAAGAAAATTTTCATTATTAGATGCACCACCTTTGGCTTCGCCTGATGCCAAAGGTATTCGGTTAGTTTTAACCAGCGAGAAAGCAGGACGACTATCTCCCGGTGATCCGGTTTTATTTCGTGGATATCGTGTTGGTTCAGTGGAAACAAGTACTTTTGATCCTAAATCTCGCTTGGCCAAGTATCAGATTTTTGTTAATGCCCCTTATGATGGACTACTGACAACTAATGTCCGGTTTTGGAAAGACAGTGGTATTGCTTTTGATGTTTCTTCACAGGGGCTGAGAGTTGAAGTAGCTGCATTATCGACTTTGTTTGCCGGAGGTGTGAGTTTTGATGTGCCGAAAGGTTGGGACTTAGGTAGTCCGGTTAAAGAAAAAGAAATTTTTAGACTTTACGATAATGAAAAAAATATTGAAAACTCACTTTATACAGAACACAGAGATTTCTTACTCTTCTTCTCTGATTCGGTCAGAGGATTGCAACCGGGAGCGCCTGTCGAATTTCGTGGTATACGGGTAGGTACGGTAGCAAAAGTTCCTTTTTATACTGATGGGATCAGACAGCGCCTTGATAGCGATTTTCGTATTCCTGTCTTAATTCATATGGAACCTGAACGGTTTGAGAAAGAAATTGGTGATGGTTTCTATACAGATAAAGAGTTGGAAGAAATTATTTCCCGTGGTTTAAGGGCTTCTTTGAAAACAGGAAACTTACTGACAGGGGCACTGTACATTGATCTGGATTTTTATTCCGATGAGAAAGCATGGAAAGGCCCGCGAAAACTTGCCAGTTATGAAATTTTACCAACCATAAGTGGTGGATTAGCTCAAATTCAACAAAAAGTTATCATGGCTCTAAACAAAATTAATCAAATGCCAATTGAGCCAGTCTTTATTCAGGCAACACGAACGTTAGAAGAGAGCCAGAAAACAATCAAGGCAGCACATAAGACCATGAATGAGTTAAATAGCATTCTTGCAAGTAAAGAAGCTCAAAATCTTCCCCAAGATATACATAATACGTTGAATGAATTAAATCGCAGTATGCAGGGTATTCAGCCAGGATCGCCGGTTTACAACAAATTGGTTGATAGTATGCAGCGCCTGGATCAGGTCTTGCGCGAATTGCAGCCAGTATTGAAAACGCTGAACAATAAGAGCAACGCATTGGTATTTGAAGCAGAAGCAACTCCAGATCCGGAACCCAAAAAGGCGCGTAATTAATGAAAAAGTTGATGTTAAGATTGGCTCTTTTAATTCCTGTCAGTTTCTTGATTATGGGAAACCTATTAATTTCGGGGTGCAGTAGTAGCCAATCGAAAAAAATTTATTACCAATTACCTGTTTCAACAATAACTTCAGAGGTAAGCAGGATAGATACCAATCAAGAGCGTCAGTTATGGGTAAAAAGGGTACACCTCGTTGATTATCTCGCATCATCTGGCATTGTTTATCAAACGGGAGATGTCACTTATAGTGATGCCTCAAATCACTTATGGGCAAGTCCACTGGAACAACAATTACACCAAATTTTAGTTAATCAGTTGAGTTCTGCATTTCCACAAAGGTTGGTTTCTGATCAACCAATAGAGAAGAATGCTGATGCACTGGATGTCACAATAACAGCTTTTCATGGGCGATATGATGGGCGGGTTACTATTCAGGGATATTGGGTCTTATCTAAACAGAAAGAAGTGGTTAAGCGAGCATTTAACTTAGAATTGAAACAAACGAAAGATGGTTATGCGGAATTAGTGCGCACTTTGGCCACGGGTTATAATCAGTTGACTCAGTCCATTACCAGTCAGATAGCTTCACAGGGTTAATCAATTATTCAGAGTAATAAGGTTATTTGATTATCAATTAATTGAGTTTGCTTTGCTGCTTTTTTATTCTGTATTTAGTTAATAACTCAGCTCAAGAAAATCACCTCTGCACAATTAGCGGAGGTGATTGCCATAGGTGAAGGATTGGTAAGTAATACAAGAATATCAAAAATTACTGGTGTCTTTGAATACACCTACTTTCAGATCGGTTGCTGTGTAGATAAGTTTACCATCCACTAATACTTCACCATCAGCCAGACCCATAATAAGTTTACGGTTAATCACACGTTTAAAATTAATGCGATAAGTGATTTTTTTAGCTGTTGGTAACACCTGTCCTGTAAATTTTACTTCTCCAACACCAAGTGCACGACCTTTGCCTTCACCACCAAGCCAGCCCATGAAGAAACCAACAAGTTGCCACATTGCATCAAGGCCAAGGCAACCAGGCATAACGGGATCATTGATAAAATGGCAATCAAAAAACCACAGGTGAGGATGAATATCGAGCTCAGCTTCGATATACCCCTTATTATAAGTGCCACCGTCTTCTGTCATCTTAATGATGCGATCCATCATTAACATATTGCCAGAAGGGAGTGGTGGCCCATTCTCACCAAATAACTGACCTTTTCCAGAGGCTAGAAGTTCTTCTTTCGTGTAGGACTCTTGTCTTTTAAACATATTTTGAAATAGCCTTATCATTGGGTAAGGCTAAAGAATAGCGTACAGTTGTACGCTGAACAACTCCGATCAGATATAGGTTCACTAACCTAACCAGCGTAAGAACCAAGGTAATTTAGGACGTTCTTGATTATTCACTTGGGTAATACGCTCGTATATCATAGCTAACAAGTGTTCTTTTTGTGCATCATAGTTTTGTGCATCATAGTAAGGAATACCGGTCAATAATGAAGCGGCTTCGGATACGTGTTCAACAGCCCAAATATGGAATTTGCCACTTTTCACAGCGTTAACAATATCCTGATGCAGACATAGGTGTTGTACATTGGCCATTGGAATAATTACACCTTGTGAACCAGTCAATTTACGGCAGTTGCACACATGGAAGAAACCTTCAATTTTTTCATTAACGCCACCAATTGGTTGAACAAAACCGAATTGGTCTACTGCACCTGTGACAGCGATTTGCTGGTCAATAGGTTGTTGTGACAGGGCACTGATTAATGCACATAATTCTGCCAATGAAGCGCTATCCCCATCAACTTCCCCATAGGATTGTTCAAATACAATCGAAGCAGAGAATGGCTGTGGTTGATCCAGTTTCAATTCAGAGATCAGATAAGCCTGCATGATCATCATGCCTTTTGCATGAATATTGCCACCCAGTTCAACCTTACGCTCTACATCAATAAATTCCCCATCGCCTAAATGGGCAACACAACTGATACGAGAGGGTTCACCGATGGGATCTGGATAGCCCGGATATTCAAGTACGGATAACCCGTTAATTTGACCAATAACAGCACCCTGAGTGCGGATCAGTATTTGGCCTTTCAGGATTTCATCTATACTACGCTCAGCCAAGTATGCATGGCGCCAACGTCGATTCTCTTCTGCCTGTTGCAGAGAATGAAGTGTAATCTGATTTTTCTGCTGATAATTGGTTGCCGTTGTCAGTTTCTGGTTCAACCACTGGATATCTAAAGGCAGGCTGAATTGATCTTCAGTATAGCGGATAGCTTGTCTGAGTAATTCTGGCCATGCATCAGCACTCAAAGATGGGAATTTTTGTTGCTGAATGAGTCCGTTGACATAGCGGCACCATATTGCCAGATCCGCTTCTTCATGGAATAGCATATCCAGTTCAAATTCACTGTATAAAGCGTTACTTGCCAGCTCTGGTTCGATTGCGTGTAACTCTTCAAGGCTCAACCGATCTCCTACAAGAATCAGATGTAAATTTAATGGAATAGAGGGAATTGGCAGAGGTAAGGAACGATTCTCATCATGTGATAACCAATCAAAACGGCGCTGAATGATCATCTGCTTGAGGCGAACCCACATTAGTGGTTGGGATAACAGAGTGCGCAGAGGTAAAATCAGGACTCCACCATTAACGTGATGAATAAGCCCTGGTTGTAACTGAAGCACGCCTTGATGTGTATAAATATTACCAAACAATTGTTCCGGTTCAATCCACTCACGATAAGCAACACGCTGATTTGGTGAGAAAGGGCCTTCACCAGACGGGTGCCATGTGATGGTTTGGTGTTCAATCTGATAGTAGCCTCCAACATTGGGACGATTTTCTGGTAATAATGCAGAAACTGTATCAGACAGAAGAGCCAGATAGGCATCACTCTCCTCTGCTTTTAGCAACATAAAAGATTGACGTAAGTTGGCCTGACAAAAAAGTGTTAGTCCATTATGCAATCTGGGTTGAATTGCTTCTATAGTAATAGCAGGCAATTCAGCAACAGAATTGAAAAGTGATTGATAAGGTGCACTGTCTGGCTGTAACGACTGCCAGTCTAATTTTAGATTCGTCAAAGTGATAGCTACATGTAGTGAAAAAAGAAACATTTATTATACAAGATTAGGCAGTGAACCAACATGTTATAATCTTTGAAAAAGATAATATTCGTGCTAACTCATTAACTGCCCATAAAATATTTCAGTATCTTGTGTTGTTATGAGCAATTTAGATAAATAATTGCTATGCTTAATTTAAGTTACGCTGTCACTGAGAGATGAAATGAAATATCAACAATTGGAAAATCTGGAATGTGGCTGGAAATGGGCTTATTTGGTAAAAAAGCATCGTGAAGGTGAGCTAATTACTAAATATATTGAAAAAAGTGCTGCTCAGGATGCAGTTAGTGAATTGCTGAAACTGGAACGAGAACCTGTCAAGGTAATGCAATGGATATCACAGCACATGAATCAAGATTTATCCAATCGCATGAAACAAACCATTCGGGCACGACGTAAACGCCATTTTAATGCTGAACATCAGCATTCACGTAAAAAGTCTATTGATTTGGATTTTCATGTCTGGCAGCGCCTTTCAAATCTCTCCCAGCGCCGAGGTAAGACGTTATCAGAAACAATAGTGCAGTTATTGGAAGATGCCGAATATAAAGAAAAATACACTCACCAGATGTTGAGCTTGAAACAGGATTTGGCTGCTATTTTAGGGAAATGAATCCAACAACTTATAGCACGATGACAGACGAAGCTTACTGCAAAATAAAACCCCATGCGTGAACATGGGGTTTGCACTTCTATTACTAATGAGCCTATTACAGAGATACTTTAGATTGAGTCTGATTAATTTCCTGAGTACCTTGAATATTGATGATTACCCGACGGTCTGGGGCCAGGCAATCAATCAATTTGGCGCGAGCTTTGATGTTATTACATGCTGACCCAGTAACAGGATCTTCTTTACCGCGACCTTCAGCTTGAATACTGTTTGCAGGGATACCTTTTGCTACCAGGTAGTCTACAACAGATTGAGCACGTTTTTGAGACAGTGGCAAATTATAGCGTTGACTACCAATACGGTCAGTATAACCGACTACCAAAACGTGTCCCTGAGTTGGATCAATTTTCGTTAGTTGGTTATAGAGATTATCCAGCTCGTACTTGCCTTTAGGTTTCAATGTTGATTTATTGAAGTTGAACAGAACATCTGAGCGTAGGGTAAAACTCTTTTTCTCGATAGCCGGAGTTGGAGCCGGAGTAACAGGTGCTGCAATCAGGGGGGCTTCATCCTGACCAAAACGATAAGAAATACCAACAGTTAGCAGTCCAATATCTGGACGAGCCCCGATAGCGGCCTCCCGACCATCCAGACGTGAGTTACCATCTCCTCCTCGACCTACTTTGGGGGTCCACTGGTAATCCAAACGAGTTGCCAGATTTTTGGTTAGTGCGTACTCAGCACCAATCGCTATTAATGGAGAAATACCTGTGCTACTGGTTTTCACATTTACCTTGTCTGTAGTTGGCGACCAGCCGGATAACGAATTTATATTTTGAAGGAAAAATTTACCTGTATAAGATATATCTTTAGAATTATAATGGGCTGAAACCTTTGAATGCCATACCATCCCTCCCAGGCGGGTATAAACATCTAAATCATTCATAACCGGAACACTTAATTTTGCTGTCAACTGGACACCCTGAGCACGAAAATCTCCATTATTGGCGGAGCTTTTATATTTTATGTTCCCTAACCAGTCATAACCCAGTTCGAAACCCAAATATGGAGTTGCCTGATAGCCTATATAAGCCCCAGCACCTAGTTGATTTCTGTCTGTCGCATCACCTGTTGCGGCAAACGGCTGGGTATGGCGAAAATTTGGTTCATGTATCACTCCCTCGAACACTCCTTTCTTATATGTTGTAAACGCTGTTGCTGCATTAGAACCAAAGTCAGTAAATTTTGTCTTATTAAAATGGGACCAGCCTAACTTAGCACCAGCATACCAGGTATTTTCTTTGGGAGCTGCTTGAGCAACAGTTGCGAAAGTTGCTACTGCCACTGCGATAGCTGTCTTCTTCATTGTACGCCTCGTTATCATCCAAATGAGCAGTTAGCCTTAAAAGTCTTATTATTGGCCATTAGTTGAGATATTTAGTTGGGTATATGTACTTCTATCAATAGATTGCTCCTGAAATATAAGATCAGCAAGTACAATCCCGACTTTGTAAAGTCTACAACGAACTTTAAAACTTACAAGTACACTATGATGCGTGGCGCAAATTTTTAAAATATACAATGACAATTGCTAAATGTTACTGACGGTAACTTACGATATTTACTGTTATAATACGTTGAATTTTCTTATGAATAAGAACACATATTAGTGGCGAATTATTTACTATAAAAAATATTAGGATAAATCCTAATTTAATTCAATGATAGTAAATAGAATGAACTTTTATTGTGCTTGGTAATATTTTGAGTTGTCCGGATAAATTCTGTGGACGCATAATCAAACCTAATGCCGTACCTTTATGAGCTGCCAACTGTAATTTTTGTACCTCATATTCAGATAATTCTGGTAGCCATCCTAAAACTACACTGTAATTACCACTTGCTAGTGCTTTCTCCATGGCATCAGGAGAGGCTATGGGAAGGATTTGGTTTAACTGAACAATTTTACTCAAAGGTAAGCCTGAATTTATTAGCCATTGACGGCTTAGTTTCCTATTAGGTGAAATCCAGAGTAACCATCTATTTTCATTCCCGGATTGATGTAATAAAGGAAGAAGGATTTGACTGATCGTAGGTTGCTGCTCATTGTAGAGAAGTTCTCTAACCATAGCATTTTTTGCCTGTATAGTGGACTGACCAGATTCAATAGAGAATTGTAATTTTGGAGATGTGATATTTGTCACATTATTTATTTTTTGAGTTCTATTACGGCCAATTTTATTCTCAATAAGATATTCCAAAATTAATTGAATATTCATAACTCACCCCACCATGATGCGTGTATATTTATACAGTACTCTGTTGTTTGTCTAAAGGCAAGGGTATTTTTTTCAAAGCACTTCGCAAAAATTCACATAAAATAGTTTTTTTCTAACTTAGTGATTGGCAGGTTGGAACAGATTGAGTATGGTTTTAATTACTTGTTCTTGTTATCTATTTCATTAATAGCAAACATGGATATAGCACATAAAATATTTAAGCAGGATATAATTCATGGAGTGATAAAAATGTTTTTATCTGGGGCTCGTTTTGATCAATTGGAACATAGTGTATCTTCACTGGGAAAACTTAAAAAGAAGTCTCAATTTGGTGGAGTTGGATTATCAATTGATGGAGTCTTGTTCGCCCTGAGTTCTGAGGGAGAGCTTTATTTACGAGGATATAGTCATGCAGAGGTATTATTTAAAGTCAGAGGAATGGAAAAGTTTATCTATTCAAAAAGGGGCATTCCAGTGGTTTTGCGGTATTACCGAGTCGGTGAATCACTTTGGCAGGATCAAAAACAATTATTTGAATATATCAACTTGGCCTATCAATGTACATTAGCAGATATTATCAGCAGGCAGAAAATACCTCTTAGGTTAAAGGATCTTCCCAATTTGGGGATAGCCCTGGAACGTCAATTATGGAAAGTAGGCATATCTAAAGTAGAAGAATTGCGCGTGTTGGGAGCAAAAGCGTCTTATCTTAAATTGCAACGAAATAGGAAAAAGATGAGTGTTAATGTATTGCTTGCGTTGGCTGGTGCAATAGAAGGTTGTCATGTCGCTGTTTTACCAGAAAAACTACGACATGATTTGTTGCTTTGGCATAAAGAATTAGAATGTAGTAATTAAAATTACCCTGCATGATAAAAATGAAAGATAGGGGCTATGCTCCTATCTTTGGTATTTTAATTGAGTTGGGATTCGTATTGGTGATATACAGTTTGGCTCCTGCAATGATTTCAGTATAGCAGGAGAGAGCAGTATTTTTTTAATGTAACAATCTCCGGCAATAATTCAATCAGTAACACTACCTGCTGTAATACAAGCTGAACTTTATTGTTATCAGAAGTCAGTTGATTACTTCTTTTGATCAAATGTTCTGAAATATACTGAAGAAACGTCTCATCGATTCTGTCTTGCTGTAATGCAAATTCAACATGATAGATTGCATCATTAAGTATTTTCAGGATGACGGGATCATTAAGTTTATCGCGATGTGCTCCTAAAGCAGAAATATAACTCAGCATTGTATGGTTAAGATAAAGCAGACGAAATGCCGCCTCCTGAGAGTTGCGATGATTTTTGGGTTCTGATGACATGTTTGAGATCACTGATGCCAATTCAGCGTCGCAATTGTGGGCATTACGACGAGCGACCCGATAATTCAGACAATTACTTTTTCCTTGATGATATTGCAGCACAATTGCATTGAGATAACGACAATTTGCACTCATAGTGCAGATAATAACATGCGGTAATTGGTGGAGCTTCCAGTCAGGCCAGATAAAACTCACTGCCAGTAAAGCAATACCACAACCGATCAGCGTGTCTGTGATTCTGGGTAAAGCGACTTCAAAACCTTCTCCCAGTAAATTAAAATTTAACAGAACCAGCAACGTAATAAACAGGGTTGCATATGCATATTGAATATTACGGAAAGCAAAAAATAGTACACCTGAAATCACGATCAACAATAACTGCCCTTCAATAGAAGGCACAAGGTAGAGAATGGGTAACCCAATCAAAATGCCTGCCAGGGTGCCAATAATACGGGAGACTAAACGACGACGGGTTGCACTATAGTTAGGTTGGCAAACAAATAGGCTAGTCAGCAAGATCCAATAGCCCCGTTGTAAATCAAACAGTTGAATAATCGCATAACCAATACATAGCAGAGCAGACATACGAACAGCATGGCGGAATAGGGCTGATTTTGGCGTCAGATTGCTGTGGAGCCGAAACCAAATATCGCGCCAACCCGTTAAAGTTTCATCGGATAATTGCGTATCTTCTTGTTTATCATGGCTTTGATTTTCATTGCTTGATTTATCAATGTGAGAGCAGCCATGGGAAGTGAAATATTGGTCAGAACTGAGTCCCGCTAATTGAGCATCAATTGCCCGTAAGTTTTTCAGTAAGTTATTGAATGCACTTATCTTAGCATTAATTGTTTGCTGGTTTTTTAATCTCTCCAGAGAGCATTCAAGATAGCTGAAAGCATTCTCGAAACGTGAACTATGCTGATACTGTTTACGCAGAAAAATGGATTGTGAAACTTGCTCACAGGCGTGTGCCTGCATGGACAATAAGCGTTGGAAACGAAACAGGATATCGCTGTGACGTAACGTTTCCCGCAGTTTTTGATATTGAATATGGGATGAACTGGCTCGTTCGTGAATATCCTGAACAATAAAATAATAGTGGAGAGTCTTACGGGTTCCTTGTTGTCTTCGATCCCCTTTCAGGCGGCTCAATAAAGCTATTTTGGTCTGATTGAGTGTCGCGACTAATATGCTGTTAGCCATAACAACATCAAATACAGCTTGCTTATATTCTTCTGTTTCAGTATCGGGGTCAAACAAATTCGTTTTGGCGTAAAGGTATGCAGAAAGCTGGTGGTAACAACGCGCCAGATTTTCTTGTAATGGACGAATAGGAAACAGTAAATGCTCAGCCAATGTCAACAAGTTATACCAGATTGCACCAGTGAGTAATAATAAAGGTTGCTGATACCAAACGGGAAATATGGATGCACCGAGCATAGTATAAATAGCAATCAATAAAGCACCGAAGGCAATAGTAGCATAACGTTGCCCCAAGGCGCCTAGCAGGATAAAACTACAAGTAGAAATTGCCAGGCCAAAAAAGAAAAGCCAGGGATAAGGAAAAAGCAGAGTGATAGATATGGAGGCAACAAAAAAGGAGATTAACGTGATAATAAGGTTGTGTAAACGGCCGACTAAGCGATCATCCAAATCTGTTAATGCTGCGGCAACGACGCCTAAAGTCAGAGGGATCGTGATTTTGGGCTCTTCCTGCAATAACCAGGGAACGAGAGTCGTTCCTGTTAGCGCAATGAATATACGAATATAATAGAGAACGTGATTGTTATACAGAAAATGGCGGGAGCTTGAAAAAACCGTTAGCACAAAATACTCCTAACAACATTTACATGAGCGGGGCGCTCAACAATTTTCAGGTACGGTGCTACGACAATGGAACTAAAATCAACACAAATTGGTCAACGGCTTGCCCGGCATCCATATAATCGGGTGCGTTTGCTTAATGCTGGCGTTGAAGTCAGTGGTGACAAGCATCAGTACCTAATTCCATTTAATCAATTAATTGATGTTCAGTGTAAGCGAGGGATTGTCTGGGGGGAACTGGAATTTGAATTGCCTGGAGGAAAAGTTGTCCGTTTACATGGGACTGAATGGCAGCAAACACAGTATTTTTACCATTATTTACTGAAAAAATGGCAGGTATGGAGCCTCGAAATGAGTGATATCAGTGCTGAGGTACTGGCTGCCCAGGTAAATAAAATTGACAAAATCAGGCAACAGAACCGTTGGATTAAAGCAGCAGACTTATCTTTAGTACAGCAACAAATCCAGGAAACATTTCAATCCCTCCCTTTACCCTTACAAAGAGTTAAACAATTTGAGAATTGCTGTGATAACTATCAGATTTGCTTGGATTGGTTGAATGAAGGAGAGAAGAAATTAAAGCACATAAACCAACAGTGGATTGAGCGTATGTTGGAACAATATGGTGAATTTTTCCAGTCTGTAGAAAATTTGCCATTCGATTGTTCTCAATGCCGGGCTGTAGTTAACGGTGAAAAATCCATATTAGTTATGGGAAGTGCGGGGAGTGGGAAAACTGCTGTTTTAGTAGCGCGTGCTGGATGGTTATTGTTACGCCAACAGGCAATTCCTGAACAGATTTTATTTCTCTCTTGTGGGCGTCAATCGGCTGATGAGGTAAATAAACGTATTCAGTTACGTTTGGAAACAAAAGAGATAAAAGCGCAAACATTCCATGAGCTGGCACTCAATATTATTCAGCAAGCTGGTAATCATGCTGCCAAGATCAGCGAATTAGAAACTAATCCTCAGAAACGCCGTGATTTTCTCATTCGGGAATGGCAAAAGCAGTGTAATGAAAAGAAAGCGCAGGCAAAAGGTTGGCGGGAATGGTTGGAAGAGGAGTTGGGCTGGCAACTGCCGTATGGTGAGTACTGGCATGATAAACAAGTGCAGACTCGTTTATCCAGTCGTTTGGAACATTGGTTGGGGCTAATAAGAATGCACGGTGGCAGCCAAAAAGAGATGATTGAGCAAGCCTCATCTGAATATGCCGGCCTGTTTCAAAAACGTATCCGCCTTATGACCCCTTTATTGAAAGCCTGGAAATTAGCATTAAAAACAGAAGGAACGATGGATTGTTCTGGTCTGATCCGCCAGGCAGTGAATATTCTGGGAAAAGAGCGTTTCATTAGCCCGTGGAAACATATTTTGCTGGATGACTTTCAGAATATTTCTCCATTAAGCACCAGACTATTGGCAGCACTGAGAGTACAAAATAAACAAAGTCATCTATTTGCTGTTGCAGATGATTGGCAGAGAATTTATCAAATTAACGATACAAAACCGACTTTTTATTTTGCCGAAGAGGTTTTCGGTAAAAGTATTTCTGATGGAGGTATTTTTGACGAAATTACTGAATGTGTTTTGGATAACACTTATCGTTTTAATGATAGTATTGGTGAAATTGCCAATGGATTTATCCAGCAACATCTCTGTCACGTGAGCCATTCATTCAGCAATTTAACCCCTCGTAGTTTGATGAAAGAAAACAAAAAATCAGTTGTAATTTTGCCTGAAGAACAACTGGAAGCATTACTGGACAAAATGAGTGGTTATGTCACCAACGAAGAGACTATTTTGTTATTGGCTCGTTACCATTATCTTAAGCCTGAGTTATTGAAAAAAGCGTCTACCCGTTGGCCGAATTTGCATATTAAGTTCATGACTATCCATGAATCCCAGGGACAACAGGCAGATTACGCAATTATCTTAGGATTACGGCAAGGTAAAGATGGATTTCCTGCACCAGAAAAAGGTTCCGTATTACAACAGGTGCTATTGCCACAACCTGAAAAATTTTCTGATACAGAAGAGAATTACCTTTTGTATGTTGCACTGACAAGGGCAAAAAAACAGATATGGTTGATGCAGGAGCTGAAAAACCCATCGTTCTTTATTCATCAACTCTCTCAATTGGGTGTTTCGAGCCAGCGTAAACCTTAAGCCTTCGGGAGAGGAAGCTGTCTCTTTCCTTATTATTGGCAGAAAGCAAGGGATTAGACGTTGTTATGGATCGCTGCCCAAAAATTGAAATTCCCCGTTTAGGAGTGGAAAAATAAAGAAGGCGATGTTCGCTTCTGTTTCACCGCCTTTCCTTACCAGAATTGTTAAAATCTTTTTCAGTAAATAGAAGAGATTTGTATTAATTTCTTAACCTTGGTGCTAACAACTGGCTGCGGATAGACTCAGCTAACTCATCCAGAGAAGGATGCTCTGGGTGATCATCTGATATCTCGTAAGTCAATTGTGCCTCTGCCAAATAGGTGTGAACGGGTTGTCCATCATCACCTTCCATCACAACGTGATACCACGGAGCTGAACGTAAAGTCGCATTAGATGCAATATCATTTTCCTGCGGTTGTTCTAAAGAATATTCAGCATCAATATCTACAACAACACCCAAATAGCCTAGCAACTTATGCCTTACTTGCTGACCGATACCGAATTTGCTGGCGATCATCATAGTCACCTCCAGAGAAACCTTGCAATCACTCTTATATAAGGGCAGAAAGGTAAATTTCAAGCGCACACCCGGTAACCGGAATCTTGCATGCAGGATGGTATGTGATCACCGTCCCATAATTCAGGTTAGCTGTTGTGTATATAAAATACAATACTAAAAGTGATCTTAGTATGCCAAAGTTATTATACCCAATAGATTCCAAACTGTTATTCAAGGAAAAATCGACACACTTTCGGCAAAATACCCTATCAGGGAGCAGGAGATATTTCTTTGATTTTGCTTACGGGGGAAAAAAGATGACTATTCAAAGTATCACTATTTATGTATATGGACGAGTACAGGGAGTTGGTTTTCGCTATCAAACATATCATTGGGCAAAGAAAAATAAGTTATTGGGGTATGTTCGCAATATGAATGTCGGTAGTGTCAAAATAGTTGCTTGTGGTAATGAGGAGCAAATCAAAAAATTAATCCATTGGTTAGAGCAGGGAGGGCCTCCGGGTTCAAAGATTGAACATTTTCAATCACATTTTTGTGAAGTAGAAGAGATGGATAATTTCAGCATCCGTCATTGAAGACGGATGACTGATTCAGATACATTTTACTGGTTTTGGAAGACCTGCAATTTTAGTTGCTTGTTTTGCTGGCCCTTTAGGAAATAGACGATAAAGATAGCGACTATTTCCTTTTTCTTCGCCATACTTTTGTGAAATTGCTTTGACTAGCATTCGGATAGCAGGAGAAGTGTTGAACTCCTTATAAAATTCGCGCACAAAACGAACCACTTCCCAATGTTGTTCGGTCAAAGTGATATCTTCCTGTTCAGCAAGCAGTGGTGCCATAGTTTCTTTCCAGTCACTGCTGTTTTTCAGATAACCTTGTGCATCAGTTTCGATCTCACGACCTTCAAATACCAACATAACTTTTTAACCAATCTACAATGATGGCGACAATTTAGCAAAAATCACCCTTATTCCCAAGAAAGATCACTATAAATGCTGAATAAATGATCCAACAAGCAGTGAAATGAACAAATTGACGTCAATTGAACATATAAATACTTTACATTGGGAACAGTGATGTTTATAGTGCTCGGCATTGCGGAGGGGTGGCCGAGCGGCTGAAGGCAGCGGTCTTGAAAACCGCCGATGGGAAACCATCCGAGAGTTCGAATCTCTCCTCCTCCGCCATATACACTTCTAGCAGTATCTCTTAAAGTCTAGTTTCCCCAGTAAAATCAACGAAAACTACCAAATAAAGCTCTACTAACATCTACTGGCATCTATTGCAATGTACCCCAGTCAGGGGGTATATATAGGGGTAACTTTCTGTACCCCCTAAAAAAATACCCCCGTTACTGTGAGGGGCAAGGATGCTAGAAATATGAAACTAACAGCCCGACAAGTTGAAACAGTAAAACCTCAAAATAAAGATTTTAAGCTATCGGATGGCGGTGGTTTATACCTGCTGGTAAAGACAACTGGTTCTAAATACTGGCGACTGAAATAACGTATTGCGGGAAAAGAAAAGTTACTCGCCATTGGCACTTTTCCGCTTATTACGTTGGCAGAAGCCAGAAGAAAGCGTGATGAAGCCAAGAAACTGATAGCCGAAGGTATTGATCCCAACCAAGATAAAAAACAGAAGAAACTGGCAGCTCAGGGAGAAATCAGTAACACCTTTGAAAGCATTGCGCGTGAATGGTACGAGGGCAGAAAAGACAGATGGTCTGTTGGTTATCGTGAAGATATGATGGACGCTTTCGAAAAAGACGTTTTTCCTTATATTGGTCATCGCTCGGTTGCTGAAATAAAACCCCTCGAATTATTAGACCTCCTTTCTATTATGGAAAAGAGAGGTGTCACCGATAAATTAAAGAA